>NZ_KB904387.1 GCF_000380065.1 Streptococcus massiliensis DSM 18628
GCCATTTGTCCTTGGCAGTGAGGGCATTTAGGAGCGGGATAATCTAGCTTAGCCATGATTTCTTTATGTGTTCCAGCATCTACATAATCTAAAATAGTGATGTTAGGGTCTTTAATTCCGAGTAAGTTTGTGATAAAATTTAATTGTTCCATAAGATTCTTTCTAATGATGGTTTGATCGCTTTTCATTATAGGTCTTATGGGACTTTTTTTCTACAACAAAATAGGCTCCATAATTCCTAAAGTGATTTTACTCACTACAGAAATTATAGAGCCCTATTTGAGAGCTTTCAGCTCTCTTTTTGTTTCGCAAAAAAAGCCCGCCTGATTTGGCGAGCCTTATAGGGAGATTATTATGAAAAAGAAAAGTTATTTAGGAATATCAGTAAGAAACAATATTTTCTTAACCGATGAATTAAGTATACCCCTTCAAGCTTAAATGAAACTTAAGCAATTTTAAAATTTCTTTGTTTGTTTTCTTTCCCCTTTAATTGCCTATTTGTAGTAAAATTTTGATATAATAGACTGTGCATTAACAAAATGAGGGAGACTTTCATGAAAAAATTACATCAAGCTCTGCTGGAGCGTTTCAACATTGTTTTTTCTCAGCAAGAGCTGCTAGAAACGGCTTTTACTCACACTTCTTACGCCAATGAGCACCGCCTCTTAAAAATTTCACATAATGAGCGCTTGGAATTTTTAGGAGACGCTGTTCTGCAACTGATTATCTCGCAATATTTGTACAGCAAGTATCCTAAGAAACCAGAAGGCGACTTGTCCAAACTGCGCTCGATGATTGTCCGCGAGGAGAGTTTGGCTGGTTTTGCTAGAGATTGCCAATTTGACCAGTATATCAAGCTGGGCAAGGGTGAGGAAAAATCAGGCGGGCGTGAGCGCGATACGATTTTAGGGGATTTATTTGAGGCTTTTTTAGGCGCTCTGCTACTCGACAAGGATGTGGAAGCGGTCAAGGACTTTCTCTATCAGGTCATGATTCCCAAGGTGGAAGCGGGCGATTTTGAGCGGGTCACAGACTACAAGACCAAGCTGCAGGAGCTTCTGCAGGTCAATGGCGATGTGGACATTGATTATCAAGTGGTAGCCGAGTCTGGTCCAGCCCATGCCAAACGTTTTGAGGTGGCTGTTTTGGTCAATGGGCGAACTCTCGGAACAGGGAAAGGTCGATCCAAAAAGCTAGCCGAGCAGGAAGCTGCCAAAAGGGCAGTTGAAAAGGGGAATTACTAATGTTTTTGAAGGAAATTGAAATTCAGGGCTTCAAATCCTTTGCTGATAAGACCAAGGTCGTCTTTGACCAAGGGGTGACTGCGGTCGTGGGGCCAAATGGCTCTGGCAAGTCCAATATTACCGAAAGCCTGCGCTGGGCGCTGGGTGAGTCCAGTGTCAAAAGCCTGCGGGGCGGCAAGATGCCCGATGTTATTTTTGCAGGGACGGAAAATCGCAAGCCTTTGAATTATGCTTCAGTTGTCGTTCTTTTGGACAATAAAGACCAATTTATCAAGAATGCTGGGGCAGAAATCCGCGTGGAGCGCCATATTTATCGGAGTGGCGACAGCGAATACAAGATTGACGGCAAGAAAGTTCGGCTGCGTGACATCCATGATTTGTTTATGGATACTGGCTTGGGGCGGGATAGTTTTTCCATTATTTCCCAAGGGAAGGTCGAAGAAATCTTTAACAGCAAGCCCGAAGAGCGCAGAGCGATTTTTGAGGAAGCCGCAGGGGTGCTCAAGTACAAGACGCGGCGAAAAGAGACAGAGAGCAAGCTCAATCAGACCCAGGATAATCTGGACCGTCTAGAGGACATTATCTATGAGTTGGACAGCCAAGTTAAACCTCTAGAAAAACAGGCAAAAACGGCAAAACGTTTTTTGGAATTGGACAAAGAGCGTAAGCGACTGTATCTGGATATTTTGGTGGCGCAAATTCATAAAAACAAAGAAGAGCTAACCGAACTGGAGAAAAATTTAGAAATTGTTCAGGAAGAACTCAAAAGTTATTATCAAAAAAGAGATGAGCTAGAAGTTAAAAGTCAGGAACTAAAAGCACAGCGTCAAAAATGCCTACACGAGCAAGAGAGTAGTCAAAATGCTCTGCTAGACTTAACTCGCTTAATCAGTGACTTGGAAGGAAAAATCCAAGTTGCAAAACTGGCTGCTAATCAGGAGGCTGCCAATCGCGAAGAAATTTTAGAGCGGATAGCAACACTAACTGCTAAAAAAGAGCAAGCAGAGGGTGAACAGGCGGCGAATCAGGAAGAAATTCTTAATTTATCTGCTAATTTAACCTCTTTAGATCAGAAAATCGCAAATTTGGAGGAAGAATTGCGAGATTTTTCTGATGACCCTGATCAGATGATTGAACGATTGCGTGAGCGCTATGTCAAACTGATGCAGGAAGAAGCGGGACTTTCAAACGATTTGACAGCTTTAGAAGTGCAGTTAAAATCTCAAGAGCAAGAAAACCAGTCTAAATTAGAGAACCGGCGCAAGTTGGAAAATGATTTAGATGTAGTGCGAAAACAAGCTGATGAGCAAAGGCAAGAACTTGAACAAGTTAGGACAAACCTAGAGGAGTTGTTGAAAAATTACCAAGTTCTGAGCAACGAACATGTCAAAACTGAAAATCATTATCAGGAAGCACAAAAATCTATGTTTGATAGCATGGATGAGCTTAAAAATAAAAAAGCACGAAAAACCAGTCTGGAAAATATTTTACAAAATCATAGCAACCTCTATGCAGGTGTTAAGGCTATTTTGCAGAATGCTAAACAAATTGGAGGAATTTTAGGTGCAGTCAGTGAAAATCTATCTTTTGATGCTAAGTATCAGACAGCACTTGAAATAGCTCTCGGAGCAAGTAGCCAAAATATTATTGTCGTTGATGAGGAAGCTGCAAAGCGTGCTATTCGGTATCTTAAACAGAATCGTTTAGGTCGTGCGACCCTTTTGCCATTGACTACGATTAAACCTAGAGAAATCGTTAGTCATCATCGGCAAACAATCCAATCAAGTCAGGGATTTTTAGGAGTTGCTAGTGAGTTGGTTCGTTTTGATCAAGATTTTGAGACAATTTATAAAAATCTACTAGGGACGACAGCCGTTTTTGATACAACAGAAAATGCTCAGCGTGCGGCGCGTGCGGTTCGTTATCAAGTACGGATTGTGACCTTGGATGGGACAGAACTTCGCCCGGGCGGTTCTTACGCCGGTGGTGCAAACCGCAATCAACAAACTATTTTTGTCAAACCTGAGTTGGAAGTTCTGACTAGTCAGATTGAGGCGGATGAGAAAGCCTTAGCTGAACGTGAAAATAAGGTAGCAGAATTGCAAGAACAGTTGACGAGATTAAGTCAGCAAATGCAAGAACTTAAGGAAGAAGGCGATCTTGCACGTCTAGCAGAGCAGAAGGCAAACTTGTCTTATCAACAGACTCAAGAGCGTTTGGGAGAGCTAGAAGACCTGCTTGATGCAAGTGCAGAACAAGAGAGCATTGGTACTGGACAAGAATTACAAGTTAAGAAAGAAGCTTTAGCACAACGCTTGTCTGAAATTGAGCAAGCTAAAATGGATTTGACAGAGGAGATTGAGCAGGTTAAGTCAAATAAAGAAGCTGTTCAAGCACGTTTTGATAAACTCAATGAGACCTTGTCAGCAGCTCGATTAGAACGGACAGAATTTGCCAGCCGTAAAGGCTTTGAAGAAAGCCAAAAGAAACGGATCGAAGCGGAAAAAGCAGAATTAATTCAGCAAATTGCAGCACTTGAAAGCCGCTTAGAACAGGGTGATAGTATTGAAGAACCGGTTGACATTGCGCATTTAGAGGAACAGTTAACAGATGCTAAGGAGCGTAAAGAAAGTCTCAATCAAGCTATGATTCGTCTCCGTTTTGAACTAGAAGATGTAGAAGGTCAGAGTGATGACTTGCAAGAGCAATTAGCACATTCACGCTCTCAAAACGAAAATTGGATCCGTCAACAGGCGACATTTGAAGCACAAAAAGAAAAAATTGTTGAGCAACTGCAAAACCTGGTATTGACTCTCACAGAAGACTATAAGATGAGTTTTGAAGAAGCAAATCAACAGGCTGATGAGCTAGCAGATTTGCCAGTAGCTGAAAGTCAACATAAGGAACTGCAGAAAGCGATTCGTGCTTTGGGGCCGGTCAATCTGGAGGCCATTGAGCAATACGACGAAGTCAAAAATCGCTTGGATTTCCTAAATACCCAGCGCGACGATGTCTTGTCGGCTAAAAATCTGCTTCTTGCGACGATTGAGGAGATGAACGATGAGGTCAAAGAACGCTTCAAATCAACTTTTGAAGCTATTCGCGAGAGTTTCAAAGTGACCTTTAGGCAGATGTTTGGTGGTGGGTCAGCCGACCTGATTTTGACCGAGGGCGACCTCTTGACAGCTGGTGTTGAGATTTCGGTGCAGCCGCCGGGCAAGAAAATCCAGTCACTCAACCTCATGAGTGGTGGCGAAAAGGCGCTTTCGGCTCTGGCTCTGCTATTTTCCATTATCCGCGTCAAGACTATTCCTTTCGTCATTTTGGACGAGGTGGAAGCGGCGCTTGATGAGGCCAATGTCAAGCGTTTCGGGGATTATCTCAACCGCTTTGACAAGGAAAGCCAGTTTATCGTGGTCACTCACCGCAAGGGAACTATGTCTGCGGCAGACTCCATTTACGGTGTGACCATGCAGGAGTCAGGCGTTTCCAAGATTGTGTCAGTGAAATTAAAAGATTTAGAAAGTGTGTAATGTCATGCCCCCAAAAATCGGAGAAAGCATACTTTGGAATAATGGATCAGATTTCATCTACAGACTGTATTTTAGGAGAAAATAGTGGATTATATAAGACAAATAAGAAAAAAAGTTGGTAAAGATAAAATTTTTTTGAACTTTACTAGTGGGATACTAAGTAGTTCTGGGAAAATACTTTTACAAAAAAGGTCAGATAAGGGTACTTGGGGTTTACCAGGCGGCGCTATCGAGTTAGGTGAATCAGCTGTAGAAGCGCTAATAAGGGAATTCTATGAAGAGACAGGAATAAAAGTGAGACCTGTGAAACTTCAAAATGTTTATACAAAGTATACGGATTCTTATCCCAATGGTGATGAAGCGCAAGTAATTACTATTTTGTATTTAGTTCAAGCTGAGACTGATGTTTTTAATAATAATTTCAGCAGTGATGAAACCTTAGAATTAGCGTTTTTTGATTATGATGAGATACAAAATATAACCATTGTTAATCAACAACATAAAGATATGATTAAAGATTTTTTTGAAAATAACAGTCCAATAGAAAGGTAATTAAAGATTATAGATTAGTTTTTGGGAATACCGTTTCTGGACTTCTTTCTTCGTCAACACTCCTGTTATTTCATACTCCTCATAAAGGCTTTCTCCAGTACCAGCAGCATGTAAAACAGACACTGGGACAAGAAAGAAGATGAGCTGGAGATTTTACATCAAGCTGTTAGTAAAACTAAACAACCTTATCAATCTGATACGGTTGTTTTTTCTCTTTTATGATATAATAAGAAAGAATGAAAAAGCGGGAAAGTTTATCAATCCCCCTTTAGAAGGAGTAAGATTAAATTGTATCCAAAGTTAGTAGCAACAGATATGGACGGGACTTTTTTGGACGACAAGGGTCAGTTTGATATGGACCGTCTCAAGGCCTTGCTGATAGATTTTAGAGAAAAAGGGATGTATTTTGCGGTGGCAAGTGGGCGCGGTCTTCTGTCCTTGGAAAAGCTCTTTGATGAGGTGCGCGACGAGATTATTTTCATTGCTGAAAATGGCAGCGTTGTTCAGTTTCACGGTGAGGATTTGTATGAAGCAACCATGCCCAAGGACTTTTACTTGCAGGTCTTTGACAAGCTCAAGACATCGCCTTACATGGACATCAACCAGCTGCTCTTGACTGGTAAAAAAGGCTGCTATGTGCTTGATACGGTCAATCCGACCTACCTATCTTTTAGCGCGCATTACAATGAAAATATCCAAAAAGTTGCTGATTTGGCTGAAATTGAGGACGAGATTTTCAAATTTACGACCAATTTCACCGAGGAGACGATTGAGGCGGGCGAAAGCTGGGTCAATGAGCATATTGACGGCGTAAAAGCGATGACGACGGGCTTTGCTTCTATTGACATCGTGCTGGACTATGTGGATAAAGGCGTGGCTGTGGTCGAGTTAGCGAAAAAGCTGGGCATTGACATGGATCAAGTCATGGTTTTCGGTGACAATCTCAACGACCTGCACATGATGCAGGTGGCAGGGCAACCTATTGCGCCAGAAAATGCACGACCAGAGATTTTGGCGGTCGCAAAACAGGTGATTGGACACCATGCGGCGGGCTCCGTTATGACTTACATGGAGGGCTTATCATGACGAATATTAAATTGATTGCTTTGGACTTGGACGGGACTTTGCTGACCCATGACAAAAAGATTTCGGTGCGGAACTTGGCAGCGCTCAAGGCGGCTCATGCTCGAGGCGTCAAAATTGTCCTGACAACGGGGCGTCCGCTCAAGGCCATGGACTTTTTCTTGAAAGAAATTGGCATCGCTGACCAAGAAAACGAGTACACCATTACTTTTAACGGCGGTCTGGTGCAGCGCAATACAGGGGAAGTTCTGGACAAAACGGTATTTCGTTATAGCGATGTGCATGACCTTTATGATCTTGCAGAACAGCTAAGGATTCCACTTGATGCAATTTGTGAAGGAGACGTTTATCAGATCCAATCTGATCAAGAATCACGCTACGCAACATTTAATCCAGCTCTTAATTTTACCTCTGTTGATTTTTCAGATCTCTCTAGCCAAATTTCCTACAACAAATGTGTATCTGCTTTTGATGCAGAGATTTTGGATAGGGCTCTGGCTCAAATTCCCGAGGAAATGAAAAATAAATATGGTATTTTCAAATCTCGTGCACAAATTTTAGAGTTTTGTCCTAAAGAAGCTCACAAGGCCAACGGTTTGGCTAAGTTGATTGCGCATCTAGGCATTGAGCAAAGCCAAGTCATGACCGTGGGGGATGAAGCCAACGATCTGACCATGATTGAGTGGGCGGGGCTTGGAGTGGCTATGAAAAATGCGGTGCCTGCTGTCCAAGAGGCGGCCAAGGTGGTGACACCTTTGACCAATGACGAAGACGGTGTGGCTTGGGCGATTGAAAAATATGTCTTAGAGGAGGAATGATATGGGATTATTTGACCGTTTGTTTGGTCGGAAAAAAGACAAGCAAGAAGAGAAAGAGGAAGCAGCTACCCAAGAGCTCGTTCAAAAAGAAGTTCAGGTAGAAGAACAGCCGACAGCAGCTGAAGCTGTAAAAGAAGAGCTTCAACCAGTAGCTGATGAAGCCGATAGCCAGCAAGCTGAGCCTGGCGCGTCAGAAGAAGAGCGTGTAGAGCAAGAACCAGCAGAGTTTGCGGCAGAAGAAAGCGAGCCGGCTCCTGAAGAAATGGAGCCTGTTTTGAACGAGGCAAGTCCAGTAGAAGCGCAAGCCGTTGAGACGGTAGAAGCAGCGGCTCCAAGCGTGGAAGAGGAAGTAGAGACAAGAGTGGAAGAAACTCCTATTGCATCAGAAGCAGAACAGTTGGCTGAAAGAAGCCCAGAGCCAGCCCAGCCTGAGACCGTCCAAGAAAAATACGACCGCAGTTTGAAGAAAACGCGGACTGGATTTGGTGCTCGCCTCAATGCTTTCTTCGCCAATTTTCGGACAGTGGACGAGGATTTCTTTGAAGAGTTAGAAGAAGTCTTGATTACGAGCGACGTCGGTGTGCAGGTCGCTTCTAACTTGACTGAGGAATTGCGCCAAGAAGCCAAACTGGAAAATGCCAAAAAACCAGACTTGCTGCGGCAGTTAGTTATTGAAAAGCTGGTTGATATTTACGAAAAAGACGGTTCTTACAAGGAAACGATCAATTTTCAAGACGGCTTGACAGTCATGCTCTTTGTCGGGGTCAACGGGGTCGGCAAGACCACCTCTATCGGCAAGTTAGCCTATAAATATAAGCAAGAAGGCAAAAAAGTCATGCTGGTTGCAGCGGACACCTTCCGTGCGGGGGCAGTTGCTCAGCTGGAGGAATGGGCGCGGCGGGTTGATGTTCCCATTGTGACAGGGCCTGAAAAGAGCGACCCAGCCAGTGTTGTTTTTGACGGCATGGAGCGGGCTAAGGCGGAAAATGTGGATATTCTCATGATTGATACGGCTGGACGCCTGCAAAACAAGGACAACCTCATGGCGGAGCTGGAAAAAATTGGGCGGATTATCAAGCGGGTAGAGCCTGCGGCTCCGCATGAAACCTTCCTTGCTCTGGATGCTTCGACTGGGCAAAATGCGCTAGTTCAGGCTAAGGAATTTTCAAAAATCACGCCAGTTACTGGTATCGTGCTGACCAAGATTGACGGCACAGCGCGCGGTGGGATCGTGCTCGCCATTCGCGAAGAATTGGACATTCCAGTCAAGCTAATTGGTTTCGGTGAAAAAATCGACGACATCGGTGAATTTAACTCCGAAAACTTCATGCGCGGTTTGCTGGAAGGTTTGGTGTGAAGATAGTTTTATTTCACTCTCATGTACCTATTCTGCTTTGCAGTCTAGTAAACTGAAGATATTACGGAGTTATCGCATCTGCAAAACAAAATTTAGTGGCTGGAATTTTCTTCCAGCCATTTTGCCACTTGAATATAAATTTCCACCTGTAAAATTAGTCAAAACATGGTATAATGGATAGGAACGTTTTTGGACAGAGAAGGTCGTGACATGAATTATCAACAGTTAACCAATTCTCAATATTGGGAAAATCTTTTTGCTAGTCCTTGGCAACTAGCTTTTAATTTATTGGATATTGCCCTGGTAGCTCTTCTACTTTATTATGTAATTAAGGCTATCGCTGGAACCAAGATTATGATTTTGGTTCGAGGGGTCTTGCTCTTTGTTTTGGCACAAATTATTGCTAATAGCTTAGGGCTGACAACAATTTCTTGGCTTATGAGTCAAGTGATCACCTACGGTGTTATTGCAGCCGTGGTGATTTTCACGCCAGAAATTCGGACAGGGCTAGAGCGTTTGGGACGAGCAACAGATTTTTTTACTTCCACAAATAATCTTACCACAGAAGAAAAAATGGTTCAGTCCTTTATCAAGGCAGTTGAGTACATGAGCCCTCGAAAGATTGGTGCCCTTATCGCTATTGAAGGGGCGCGCACCTTGCAAGAATATATTGCAACAGGTATTCCCTTAGATGCAGATGTATCTGGCGAATTATTGATTAATATTTTTATCCCTAATACGCCCTTACATGACGGAGCTGTTATTATTCGTGAAAATAAAATCGCAGTTTCTTGCGCTTACCTCCCTTTGACGGAGTCATCAGGAATTTCTAAGGAATTTGGAACGCGTCACCGAGCTGCAATCGGTCTTTCTGAAGTATCCGATGCTTTGACTGTGGTTGTTTCTGAGGAAACAGGAGCGATTTCTATTACTCATAATGGTGTCTTTAAACATGATTTGACTATTGAAGAATTGCGCGCGGAATTGGAGCAGGTCTTTGTAGCCCAACCTAGGAAGACACCAACGCTCCTTAGTCGCTTCAAAGGAGGAAAGTAGTATGAAAGAACGTAAACAAATTTGGTACATTGTCTCATCCATTTTCTTTGCTTTGATACTTTTTGTGTACGCTACAACTAACAGTTTTCAAAAAAATATCAATACACGTCAAATTACCTCGGAAACTTATACAAATACAATCCAAAGTGTGCCAATTGATATCAAATATGACAGTGATGACTATTTTATCAGTGGTTTTTCATCTGAAGTATCCGTTCAGCTGACAGGTTCTAATCGGGTAACCTTAGCAAGTGAGATGCAGGAAAATACTCGAAGTTTTCGTGTTGTAGCAGATTTATCAAAACTCCAGCCAGGGACACATGAAGTGGGATTGACTATTGAAAATCTACCAACAGGGTTGACTGCAACGATTAATCCGACCAAGATTACTGTAAAAATTGGTAAAAAAGCTAGCAAAACAGTTGAGGTAAAAGCGCTAATACCAAATAGTCAAATTGATGAAGATGTTACAGTAGACGAGGCAACAATCAGTACTGGCAAAGCAACGGTAACAAGCGATGAAGAGACATTGGAGCGGGTTGATCATGTTATTGCAAGTCTTCCAAGCAATATCAAGATAACCGGCAACTATTCTATCAGTGTACCCTTACAAGCGGTTGATGAGAATGGTACGGTTCTTCCAAGTGTTATCACGCCAGCAGAAGTTAATTTGAAAATTACTGTGAAGTCTAAACATAGTTCAAGCAGCGGCTCTAGTTCCTCATCAAGTACGAGCAGCAGCACGAGCACATCAAGTAGTGAATCAAGAAATTAGTAAAGGATTTTAAAATAATGGGTAAATATTTTGGAACGGACGGAGTCCGCGGAGAGGCTAATGTAGAATTGACGCCAGAATTGGCTTTCAAATTAGGACGCTTCGGCGGCTATGTTCTCAGTCAGCACGAAAGCGAAGTGCCTCGGGTCTTCGTTGGACGCGACACGCGTATCTCAGGAGAAATGCTAGAGAGCGCCTTGGTGGCGGGTCTCTTGTCGGTCGGTATTCGCGTTTATAAGCTAGGGGTGATTGCAACACCAGGAGTGGCTTACTTGGTCAAGTCTGAAAAAGCAAGCGCTGGGGTGATGATTTCAGCTAGTCACAATCCTGCTCTTGACAATGGGATTAAATTCTTTGGCGGTGACGGCTACAAGCTAGACGACGAGAGAGAATTAGAAATCGAAGCGCTGCTAGACGCGGCAGAAGACATCCTTCCTCGCCCAAGTGCAGAAGGTCTGGGCACGCTGGTTGATTATCCAGAGGGCTTGCGCAAATACCAACAATACTTGGTTTCTACTGGTGTTGAATTGGAAGGGCTACATGTGGCGCTTGATACGGCAAATGGCGCTGCTTCAACTAGTGCTCGTCAAATTTTCGCAGACTTGGGGGCAAAATTAACCGTCATCGGTGAGGCTCCTGACGGCCTCAATATTAACTTGAACTGTGGTTCGACTCACCCAGAGCAATTGCAAGAGACGGTTGTGGAAGCTGGCGCAGCCATTGGACTTGCCTTTGACGGTGATAGCGACCGCCTCATCGCCGTTGATGAACAAGGTCAGCTGGTGGACGGCGACAAGATCATGTACATCATCGGTAAGTACATGGCTGAACAAGGTCAGCTAGCCCAAAATACCATTGTAACGACCGTTATGTCCAACCTCGGTTTCCACAAGGCTTTGGACCGCGAAGGCATCAACAAGGCTGTCACGGCCGTTGGTGACCGTTATGTTGTCGAAGAAATGAAAAAATCTGGCTACAATCTGGGCGGTGAGCAATCAGGGCACGTGATTATCATGGACTACAATACCACAGGTGACGGGCAGTTGACCGCTGTGCAACTAACCAAGGTCATGAAAGAAACGGGCAAAGCTCTGTCAGAATTAGCGGCAGAAGTGACCATTTATCCGCAAAAATTGGTTAATATCCGCGTTGAAAACAGCATGAAAGACAAGGCTATGGAAGTGCCTGCGATTGCGGCGATTATCCAAGAAATGGAAGCTAAAATGGCTGGCAACGGACGTATCTTGGTTCGCCCAAGCGGAACAGAGCCGCTCTTGCGTGTCATGGCAGAAGCACCGACCGACGAAGAAGTGGACTACTATGTGGACACCATTGCTGATGTGGTTCGTAATGTGATTGGAATTGAGTAAAAATAACCAGCAAAGAATTAGAAAAGAAGATTTTTCGCCATACACTTTTTAATGGGTGTTGGCGATTCTATTTTTCTGGTCTGACAAAAACATCTTTTTTACATTTTAAAAGGAGTAGTCGCGATGAAACGCATTTTAATGGTAAATTTGCCTTTTTCTGGGCACACTAATCCGACTCTGGACTTGGCTCGGACTTTTGTCGGTTTGGGGCATGAGGTGACTTACATTCATTCGCCCGCTTGGCGCGACAAGATAGAAGCGACTGGTGCGACTTTTGTGCCTTATGACAATTATAGAGCAGGAAAGTCGGCGGATATAAAAAGCTGGGCTTGGGCTTATGAAACGGTAAAGAGGATTGGCAAGGATTTTGATTGTCTGGTTTATGAAATGCTGTTTACGGCAGGGAAATCCTTGGCTGACCAACTAGGACTTCCTTCTTTTCGGCTGTTTTCGACCTTTGCTTTGAATGAACAGGTGCTAAGCGATTTTGGTCGGACAGGCGGCTTTTATCTGACATTGATTTTTCGTTTTCCAATTTTGCAGCGCCTTTTGTCGCGTCCATTGGCGCGACGTTTTGCTTGGCGCTATGCTGATATGGTGCGTGAAATGGTTGACAATGCGCCTGAGCTTAATTTTGTTTATACGGTGAAAGAGTTTCAAGTTTATCCTGACCAGTTTCCAGCCGAGCACTATCATTTTGTAGGTCCCTCTATCGGGCACAGAACAGAAAGTGATTTTGATTTTTCAAATTTTCCTGATCCGATTGTCTACATTTCTTTGGGAACACTTTTAAATAACTCGCCTGATTTTTTCAAAAAGTGCATCCAGGCTTTTGGCAATCAAAAACTGTCTGTTATCATGTCAGTGGGCGATAAGATTGATGTGAAGGAGCTCGGAAATCTTCCAGATAATATTTTTCTGGCGCCTTTTTTGCCACAGTTGCAGATTTTGGAGCGCGCCAGCCTTTTTATCACTCACGGCGGTATGAATAGTGTCAACGAGGCGCTTTATTATGGCGTGCCTATGCTGGTGGTTCCTATGGGCAATGACCAGCCTAGAGTTGCTCAGCAAGTGGCGGATGTGCATGTGGGGAAACGCTTAAATAAGCGTGGCTTGACAGTTCAGCAGCTTCAAGAAGCAGCAGGAGAGTTATTGGAGGACAAGTCTTATCAAAAACGAGCGCAGGATTTTCAAAACAAGTGTCAGACCGCAGGTGGCAATCAGAAGATAGCCCAGCTGATTTTGGATCAATTGGAAGTTTAAAACTTTAAGCTGTATTTTATCATGAAAACTGTTTGTAAAATCTGCGTATTCATGATAAAATGAAAGCAGTAATTCAAGAAAAAGAGGTAATGAAATTGGCTTTTGGAGATAATGGACAACGAAAAAAAACAGGTTTTGAACGTTTGACTTTGATTGTCGTTTTGATCATGCTAGTTGTCACTGTTGGTGCGATTGTCATGAGTGCAGTCGGAGCATTGATGTAAGGCAGAAACGCTTGTAAAAGCGTTTTTTTGAAGAAAGAAAGTAAAAAAATGAGTATGTTTTTAGATACAGCCAAGATTCAGGTCAAGGCTGGTCGTGGCGGCGACGGCATGGTCGCTTTTCGGCGAGAAAAATACGTTCCTAATGGTGGTCCTTGGGGCGGTGACGGTGGTCGTGGTGGCAATGTTATTTTCGTGGTAGACGAAGGCTTACGCACCCTTATGGACTTCCGTTACAATCGTCATTTTAAGGCACAGGCGGGTGAGAAAGGCATGACCAAGGGCATGCACGGACGCGGGGCAGAAGATTTGATTGTTCGTGTGCCGCAAGGGACGACGGTGCGTGATGCGGAGACAGGCAAGGTCATCACCGACTTGATTGAAAATGGTCAAGAGTTCATCGTGGCGCGCGGTGGCCGCGGTGGCCGCGGCAATATTCGCTTTGCGACTCCCAAAAATCCCGCTCCAGAAATCTCTGAAAACGGAGAACCCGGCCAAGAGCGCGACTTGCTCCTAGAACTGAAAGTTTTGGCAGATGTTGGTCTGGTTGGATTTCCCTCTGTCGGGAAATCAACTTTGCTCAGCGTCATCACCTCTGCCAAGCCCAAAATCGGAGCCTACCATTTCACAACGATTGTGCCCAATCTGGGCATGGTTCGCACCCAGTCTGGCCAGTCGTTTGCTGTGGCTGATTTGCCGGGCTTGATTGAAGGGGCTAGTCAGGGCGTGGGGCTAGGAACGCAGTTTCTTCGCCATATTGAGCGGACGCGGGTCATTCTCCATGTGCTGGACATGTCTGCGAGCGAGGGGCGCGACCCTTATGAAGACTATCTAGCCATTAACAAGGAGCTGGAATCCTATAATCTGCGTCTCATGGAGCGCCCACAAATCATCGTGGCCAATAAAATGGACATGCCTGATAGTGCAGAAAATCTCAAGATTTTCAAGGAAAAATTAGCAGCTTCTTATGACGAATTTGAAGAATTGCCAGCTATTTTTCCTATCTCCAGTCTGACCAAGCAAGGTTTAGCACCGCTTTTGGACGCTACAGCGCAGCTATTGGACGAAACACCAGAATTTCTGCTCTATGATGAGACGGACATGGAAGATGAGGCCTACTACGGCTTTGATGCCGACGCGCCAGCTTTTGAAATTTCGCGCGATGACGATGCGACTTGGGTCTTGTCGGGCGACAAGCTAGAGAAGCTCTTTACCATGACCAACTTTGACTGTGACGAAGCTGTTATGAAATTCTCGCGGCAACTGCGCGGCATGGGCGTTGACGAAGCCTTGCGTGATCGAGGAGCCAAGGACGGCGACTTGGTGCGCATTGGCAAATTTGAGTTTGAATTTGTAGATTAGGAGGAGCTTATGGGTGATAAACCAATATCCTTCAAAGATGAAAATGGAAATTTTGTCTCAGCAGCCGATGTCTGGAATGCTGAGAAATTAGAGGAGCTATTTAATCGTTTGAATCCTAACCGTAAGTTTCGTTTAGAAAGAGAACGACTAGCAAAAGAAGGTAAATAAAAATGAGGCTGGGAGATTTCCTAGCCTTTCATTATATTCATATTTTGCTAAATTTAAAAAACTTAAATCTTGAGAGTACAAAAACCTAAACTCTATCGTTAAAGGTAGCATATAGTTTTACAGTTACTTAAATCTTGAGGGTACAAAAATATCTGCGTGTTGATCACAGCGACATGTCGGTTTCACAATTACAAAAACTACCTCCGATTTGGAAGTAGTTTTGATTTTGTTTCTTATTTGAGACCGTATTTTTTGTTGAAACGATCCACGCGTCCATCTGCTTGGGTGAATTTTTGACGTCCAGTGTAGAATGGATGTGAGTCTGATGAAATTTCGACACGGATCAATGGATAAGTTTCCCCTTCAAATTCAACAGTTTCGTTTGAACGTTTTGTTGAACCACTCAAGAACTTGTAGCCAGTTGAAGTGTCCATAAAGACAACAGGACGGTATTCTGGATGAATATCTTTTCTCATTTTAAAAAATTTCCTTTCTGCCATGCGCTCTTTGCGAGCCATAGTTTTGTTACCTTGATAGTTTACCAAATTATCAACACTTTGGCAAGCTTTTTCTTTATTTTTTTCCAGAAATTAGTGCTTGCAATTCTTGATAAATGGTTTCATTTTCTTGTTTGGAGTAAGAGTTAGCACCACTAGCCAATGGATGCCCTCCGCCATTATGTTTTTTGGCGACTTCATTAATAGGAATGGACTTACTACGTAAACGGACGCGATAATGCCCGTCTGTTTGCTCAACAAAAATTCCCCAGAGTTTGACATCTTCAATCCTACCAGGAGCAGCCACGATAGCAGAAGTGTCCGCGTCAGTCAATCCTTTTGTTTGTAGAAATTCTTGTGTCAAGACGATGCGTGCAGCGCCATTCTCATCAACTTCTAAATGATCGTAGATATAACCTTGTAATTTAGCAATCTTATAACTGAAAGAATCCATTTTTCGTGCTATCTCGGCAAAGTCAAATGGAATTTCGCGAAGTTTGCTAGCAATAGCAAATGTTCTTGAAGTTGTTGCAGGATAGAGAAAACGTCCTGTATCGCCAACAATACCTGCATAAAGAAGTCTAGCTGTGGTTTCTGTGACTTTGAGATCATTTTCAAAAGCAAAGAGAGCGATGAGCTCGCAGGTGCTACTGGATTTTGTATCCACCCACATAAGGTCACCGTAACTATCGTCGTTAGGATGGTGGTCAATTTTGATCAGAAAGTCTCCACTAGAGTAGCGAGCATCATCAATTCTTGGAGTATTAGCTGTATCACAAACGATGACAAGAGCACCTTCGTAGTCCTTATCTGTCACCTGATCCATCTGCGCTAACCAAGTTAGAGTAGGCTCATTATAGCCAGTAGCAAGGATGTGCTTATCGGGGAAATTGTGTTGCAGAAGTTTCTGCAAACCAACTTGACTTCCAATCGCATCAGGATCTGGGCGCATATGGCGGTGGATGATAATAGTATCGTATTCTTTGATTTTTTGTAAAATTTGAGTTTGAATGGTCATATTATTCTTCCTTTGGTTTTCCTTTCATTGTATCATAAGATTTTTTATTTTAAAAATCCTAAACTTATGATATAATGAAGAGAGTGAATTATTGGAGGAAATTATGGCTTTAGCTAAGATTGTATTTGCTAGTATGACTGGAAATACCGAAGAAATTGCAGATATTGTTGCAGATAAATTGAAAGAACTAGGACTAGAAGTAGATGTTGATGAATGTACCACTGTTGATGCAGAGGATTTTCTGGAAGCAGATGTGGCTATTATCGCAACTTACACATATGGTGATGGAGAATTGCCTGATGAGATGATGGACTTCTATGAAGATTTGAGTGGGCTAGATTTGTCAGGTAAGTTCTATGGAGTTGTAGGATCTGGTGACACTTTTTACGATGAATTTTGTAAAGCAGTTGATGATTTTGATGCCGTTTTTGCGGCTATCGGAGCAGAAAAGGCTTCTGAAAATGTCAAGGTTGATCTTTCAGCAGAAGATGAAGATATTAAAAACTTAGAACGTTTTGCTGAAGAAGTAGCAGCCAAAGTTCAATAATAGTGAGAGTGGGATAGAAATATTTTCTGAAAAGAATTTGTTTCTAATTCCACTTTTTGATTTTCAGTCTTATTTTCTGACATTTCTCAGAAAGAAGAGTATAATGAAGGAAAACGGTATTATGAATTGCAGAAAGGAAGGGTAGCCAAATGAAAGAACGAGATTATGCTTTTGGTTTTCACGATGACATTAAGCCCCTCTATTCAACAGGGAAAGGACTGACAGAGGAAATAGTTCGTAATATTTCAGAAATCAAAAATGAACCAGAATGGATGCTGAACTATCGCCTGCGCTCTTTGGAGCTTTTCCACAAGTTACCCATGCCTGATTTTGGACCAGATTTGTCAGGTATTCGTTTTGATGATATTATTTATTATCAAAAATTAAGCGGAGAACGTGCCAACACTTGGGACGAGGTACCAGATGAGATTAAAAAAACCTTTGATCGTCTGGGCATTCCAGAGGCGGAGCGGCAGTTTCTCTCTGGGGCAGTCGCCCAGTATGAGTCAGAGGTCGTCTATCATAATATGAAGGACGAATTTGCTAAGATGGGCATCATTTTTACAGATACTGATACGGCGGTACAGGAGTATCCCGAGCTAGTTAAAAAGTATTTTGGAACGGTCATTTCTAATGCAGAGCACAAATTTTCAGCCTTAAATAGTGCAGTATGGTCAGGAGGGACATTTATCTATGTTCCCAAAAATGTCCAGTGTACAGTTCCAGTGCAGACTTATTTTCGGATCAATGGTGAAAATGCAGGACAATTTGAGCGTTCTCTTATAATTATAGAAGAGGGAGCTTCTATCCAATATATTGAGGGCTGTACTGCACCGACTTATACAGCCAATAGTCTTCATGCGGCGAATGTAGAAATTATTGTCAAAAAGGATGCTTTTTTCCGCTACACCACTATTCAAAATTGGTCAGATAATGTTTATAATCTAGTGACCGAACGAGGGACAGTCGAAGAGGGCGGGACACTGGAGTGGATTGACGGTAATCTCGGCAGCAAGGTCAATATGAAATATCCATGCAGTATCTTGAATGGCCGTAATGCTAGAACCTCTGTCTTGTCCATGTCCTTTGCAAATGCAGGTCAGCACCTTGATGCAGGTTGTAAAGTCTACCATAATGCCCCTAAGACTTCTAGCACCTTGATTTCCAAGTCGGTGGCTAAAGACGGAGGCAAGACCGATTATCGTGGGCAAGTTCGCTTTGGCAAAGATAGCGCAGGCTCTAAATCGCATATCGAGTGTGACACCATTCTCATGGACGGTGAGTCAAGTTCCGACACCATTCCCTTCAATGAAATCCATAATTCTAATGTGGCGCTGGAGCATGAAGCCAAGGTGTCCAAGGTGTCAGAAGACCAGCTTTACTATCTTATGAGCCGTGGCATTAGTGAAGAAGATGCGACAGCCATGATTATCAATGGTTTTATGGAACCAATCACCAAAGAACTTCCTATGGAATACGCCGTTGAACTCAACCAGCTCATCAATATGAGCATGGAAGGCTCGGTTGGTTAATCAATAGACAAGTTTTTTCATCTTTTAAAATGACAAGATAAGGTTAGGATATATTTTTCCTGACCTTTTTGCTTGAAATATTTGTTAAGAATAGTATAATAGATATAAACTTAACTAGTTAAGTAAAATCGAAGGAGACGAACATGGCTAAAAAATCAAAAATGGCACGTTATCACAAACAGTTAAAACTCATTGAGCAGTATGCCGACTTGCGGCGAGAGCTCAAGGATAAGGGGGATTATGAAGCCTTGCGCAAATTGCCGCGTGATTCCAACCCTAATCGCTTGAAGCACCGCGATCGGCTGGACGGGCGCCCGCATGCCTATATGCGGAAGTTTGGATTGAGCCGCATTCATTTTCGTGAACTGGCGCACAAAGGGCAGCTTCCAGGAGTTAAAAAAGCCAGCTGGTAAGAGAAATGAGCTGGAAAATTTTTCTCGCTTTTGATATGATAGAATCAGCACAAACACAAGGAGAGAATCATGGACTTAGCAGACATCAGGCGGGAAATTGATCAAGTGGACGATGAACTGGTCAATCTTTTAGAAAAAAGAATGGAGCTAGTAAGTCAGGTTGTTGCCTATAAACAATCTAGCGGAAGGGCAATTTTAGATCGAGCGCGTGAGCAAGCGATTTTAGATAAGGTGGCAGCACATGTTGAAAATAAACAGTATGTCGAAACTATTGTAGACTCTTTTGCGGACTTGATGAGACACTCACGTGAGTATCAAAATAAGAACCTATCATGATAAAATTCAAAGATAATCTTGCAGTTTTTGCAGCTGGTGCGCTAGGCGGTTTGTGCCGGTATGAGTTCAGTATGAGTTTGCTGGTAGACTTTTCTTTTCCTTGGGGCACGCTGTTAGTTAACTGGCTAGGAGTGTGGTTGCTCGTTTGGTTTGTTAAAGGATATTTAGCTAGTCGCGGAGCTGCAAGGCGTTTGGTTTTAGCTTTGGGTACAGGTTTCTGTGGCGGCCTGACAACTTTTTCGAGCTTGCTATTAGATAGTGTTAAATTACTAGACAAAGGTGATTTACTCAGCCTACTAATCTATCTTTCTCTGAGCATTTTAGGTGGATTTGCAATTGCTCTTATCGCAGAAAAGCGGGTGCAATCATGAGTATGGTTCTATATTTGATGACTGCTTGTGGGTTAGGAACTCTGATACGTTTTGTCTTTTCACAGTTAAATAGCCGCTATGCTTTACCACTAGGCACTCTTGTTGCTAACATTTTAGGTGCCTTTCTGATTGGTATTTTTTATAAATCTGTTGCCGATAAACAAGTTTACGCCATTCTAGCAACGGGTTTTTGTGGCGGTTTGACAACCTTTTCTACCTTGAATGCGGAGCTCCTTGCCCTGCTAGAAAATAAGAAAAAGTTTCTCTCTTACTTGCTTTTGACCTATCTCCTTGGTTTTTTAGCAATTTTTTTAGGAATTCTGCTCTAAAAATCTTTACTTTTAGCGGAAATCTGGTATAATATTCTCTGTGTGTAATGGACGCACAGAAAACGACTAATCCGCTGGGCAACTTGCTTGATGATTAGTAAGATAGGAGAAGAAATATGAATCCATTGATCCAAAGTTTGACAGAAGGTCAACTTCGCACTGATATCCCTGCATTCCGCCCTGGTGACACGGTTCGCGTTCACGCGAAAGTTGTCGAAGGAAACCGCGAACGTATCCAGATTTTTGAAGGTGTCGTTATTGCGCGTAAAAATAGCGGAATTTCAGAAACTTACACAGTTCGTAAAATTTCTAACGGTGTAGGTGTTGAACGTACTTTCCCAGTTCACACTCCACGTGTTGATAAGATTGAAGTCGTTCGTTACGGTAAAGTACGCCGTGCTAAACTTTACTACCTTCGTGCATTGCAAGGTAAGGCAGCGCGTATCAAAGAAATTCGCCGTTAATCAGATTTTGAGAGAAGTTCTTCTTGTACAAGGAGAGCTTTTTTCTATGTCTGCCGCTAAAGAGTTAGTATTATTTTTGAGTATATAGAGAGATGAAGTATCTGATACAAGAACTTAAAAAGACGGTCATAGCTAAAAATAATTGACATCTTATCCTTCATGATAGGCATTTTCCCTTAAAAATGCTACAATAAGGATAAAATATTGTGTGAGGTTTTGATTTAGTGAAGAAAAAAGATTTTAGTTTAAGTTGGTTTTTCCGCTGGTTTTTAGACAATAAGGCAATTACGGTCTTTCTGGTGACCCTTCTTTTGGGGCTTAATATTTTTCTGTTAAGTAAGATTAGTTTTGTTTTTATTCCCTTTTTAGATTTTCTAAAAGTCATCATGCTGCCTATCATTATTTCGGGTTTGCTTTATTATTTGATTGTTCCTTTGGTTGATTGGCTTGAAAGTAAGAAAATGAATCGTGTAATGGCGATTTCGTTGGTATTTATCCTGATTGTATTGCTTTTGATTTGGGGTCTGGCAGTAGCTATTCCAAGTTTGCAAAAACAAGTTATTAGCTTTTTCAAACATTTGCCAAGCAATTTGGAGACAATCAGTGACAATATAGATGCCCTTTTGCAAGATCCACGATTTGATGATATCAAGCCTCAGTTGGATCAGATTACTAAAAACCTCTCTTCACAAGCCGCTAGTTGGTCTAGCACAGTTTCTAGCAGAGCAGTGAATTGGGTAAGCACATTTCTCAGCGCGACTTCACAAGTCATTGTTTCTCTTATTATTATGCCTTTTATCGTTTTTTACCTTTTACGCGACGGAAAAAATCTGAAAGGTTATATTGCTAAATTCTTTCCAACCAAGCTGCGTGAACCGGTTGCTAATGTACTCAGTGAGGTGAATAGTCAACTGGCTAACTATGTGCGCGGTCAGGTGACGGTAGCTGTAGTTGTTGCCGTCATGTTCATCATCTTTTTTAAGATTATTGGATTGCGTTATGCGGTAACTTTGGGGGTAACTGCCGGTATTCTCAATCTTATCCCATACTTGGGAAGTTTCTTGGCCATGCTTCCAGCTCTAGTTTTAGGAGCGATTGCTGGACCGATTATGTTGATTAAGGTCATTATTGTTTTCATCATAGAGCAAACGATTGAAGGACGCTTCGTTTCTCCGTTAGTTCTTGGTAGCCAGTTGAATATTCATCCGATTACCATATTGTTTGTGCTCTTAACGTCCGGTTCGATGTTTGGTTTATGGGGTGTGGTTTTGGGAATTCCTGCCTACGCCTCAGCCAAGGTCGTTATTTCCGCTATTTTTGAATGGTACAAGGAAGTCAGCGGCCTCTACGAAGATGAAGCTGAAACGAAAGAAACAGGAGAAGAAAGTGAGCAATCATAGTCAGAACATGCTAGACGCTCTGCGAGAACAAGATTTGGCAAAAGCCGAACAGCATTTTGCCACTGCCCTAGCAGAGGACACAAATGAAGAACTTCTTGATTTAGCCGACTACTTGGAAAGTATCGGCTTTTTCCCTCAAGCCAAGCAAATCTATGAAAAATTGGCCGACCTTTATCCAGAGTCCTATATCAGTCTCGCTCAAATTGCTAGCGACGACGGAGATATAGAGGCCGCCTTTGCCTATCTAGAAGCTATTTCGCCAGAGAGTGACTTCTATGCGGCGGCTTTATTGGCCAAGGCAGACCTCTACCAAATGGAGGGCTTGCCAGATGTCGCGCGGGAAAAATTACTGGAAGCAAGCTCGATTACGACTGACCCGCTTATTACCTTTGCGCTTGCAGAGATTGACTTGGAGCTGGGGCGTTTTCAAGAGGCAATCAAAGAATACGCCAGCCTTGACAATCGCGAGATTTACCAGCAGACAGGCGTTTCGACCTACCAACGGATTGGGATTTCCTATGCGAATTTAGGAAAATTTGAGGCGGCGATTGAGTTTTTGGAAAAGGCGGTGGAGTTAGAGTATGATGAAGCGGCGGTGTTTGAGCTGGCTCTGCTCCTCGCTGACCAAAAGGAATATCAAAGGGCAAACTTGTATTTCAAGCAGCTGGACACGATTTCGCCCGATTTTGAGGGCTACGAGTACGGCTATGCCCAGTCGCTTCATGCCGAGCACAAGACCGAGGAAGCTCTGGCTCTTGCCCAGCAAGGACTGGCAAAAAATCCCTTTGACACCCAGCACTTGCTCCTTGCTTCCCAGCTGTCCTACGAGCTTCACGACCAGAAAAAGGCAGAAGACTATCTCTTGCAGGCGCAGGAAAATGCCGATGATATGGAAGAAGTGGCGCTGCGCTTGACCAATCTCTATCTGGAGCAGGAGCGCTATGAGGACTTGCTGGCTTTTGAGAAGCAGGACTTGGACAATATCTTGACCCGCTGGAATATCGCGCGTGCCTATGAGGCCTTGGAAAATCCTGAAAAAGCCTTGCAGCTCTTTCAGGATCTACAGACCGATTTGCAGGACAATCCAGAATTTTTGGAGCAATACAGCTATTTGCTGCGGGAAATGGGGCAAGCAGCGGAAGCCAAAAATCAAGCAGGACGCTATTTGCAGCTAGTGCCGGATGACGCCAGCATGCAGGAATTTTATCACAGTTTGTAAAAAGTTTAACAAGCGTTCCCTTTGTCAAATGTGGTAGATGATTTTAATCTTAGAAAGATTTCTTCTTTTGGCGATAGCTTTAGAGTATGATATACTAAAAGTGCTTTATAGTAAGAGAAAGGTAAATTAGGAGGAATTATGGCAGAACCAGTAAAATTATTTCAATATAATACCTTGGGTGCCCTCATGGCAGGTCTGTACGGAGGTGGTATGACCGTTGGTGAGCTTTTGCAGTATGGAGATTTAGGGATTGGAACACTAGATTCGATTGATGGAGAGCTGATTGTCTTAGACGGGAAAGCCTATCAAGCTAGGGGTTCTGGTGAGGTACCAGAGGTGATTGAAGTATCAGACGAAGTAACAGTTCCTTATGCAGCCGTTGTGCCCCACCAGTCAGAAGTTATTTTTCGCCAGCGTTTTGAAATGACGGATAAAGAACTTGAACAGCGTATTGAATCCTATTATGACGGGGAAAATCTCTTTCGTTCCATTAAAATTCATGGCGAATTTGCTCATATGCATGTGAGGATGATTCCAAAATCAACGGATGAACGAAAGTTTGCTGAGGTGGCGATTAGCCAACCAGAGTACCAGATTGATGATATAACGGGGACAATTGTTGGTATTTGGACGCCAGAAATTTTTCATGGAGTGAGCGTTGCTGGCTATCATTTACATTTCATTTCTGACGACCATACTTTTGGCGGTCACGTTATGGATTTTGTTATCAAGGAAGGGATAGTTGAAGTGGGAGCAGTTGATCAGTTGGATCAGCGTTTCCCAGTTCAAGATCGTAAATATCTTTTTGCCAAGTTTAATGTCAATGAATTACGAGAAGATATTAACAAGGCAGAGTGAAATCTGACCTGATGAACCTCTAGATTGAAGGCTGTGTCTTTCAATCTTTTCTAATTTTGGCCGAGAACTGGTGTGATTATTTGGATTTTATTGTAAAATTTGGTAAAAACCGAATATTTTTTAAAATAAATTGCTAAAATTTTACAATTTCTTTATTTTGTGATAGAATTCTTGTGAAAACGTCAAGAAAGACGGAGCGATGCGCAAGCATAGGTTGGGGAATTTTATAGATTGAGGCTCAAAGATGCTAAATGACTTTCCAATTTTCGATTATGAAGATGTGCAGCTTATTCCAAATAAGTGTATTATCAATAGCCGTTCGGAGGCAGATACGTCTATCACTTTTGGTAAACATACATTTAGGTTGCCAGTGGTGCCTGCCAATATGCAGACGATACTAGATGAGGATATTGCAGAAAAATTAGCTCAAAATGGCTATTTTTATATTATGCATCGTTTTGATGAAGAAGGACGTAAGCCTTTTGTCAAACGCATGCATGAACAGGGACTGATTGCTTCAATTTCTGTAGGTGTTAAAGACAATGAGTATGACTTTGTAACAAGCCTTGTAGATGATGCACCAGAATACATTACCATTGATATTGCCCATGGTCATGCAGATAGCGTGATTAAAATGATTCAGCATATCAAGGCGACTTTACCTGAGACCTTTGTTATCGCAGGAAATGTTGGTACACCTGAGGCGGTTCGTGAGCTTGAAAACGCTGGAGCAGACGCGACCAAGGTCGGAATTGGCCCGGGTAAGGTTTGCATTACCAAGGTTAAAACTGGTTTTGGAACCGGTGGGTGGCAATTAGCGGCACTGCGCTGGTGTGCCAAGGCAGCACGTAAGCCAATTATCGCGGACGGGGGGATTCGTACCCACGGTGATATTGCTAAGTCCATTCGTTTTGGTGCTAGCATGGTTATGATAGGTTCGCTCTTTGCGGGGCACATCGAAAGTCCAGGTAAGCTGGTAGAAATAGATGGTGAGCAGTTCAAAGAGTATTATGGTTCGGCTTCACAGTACCAAAAAGGAACTTATAAGAATGTTGAGGGGAAAAAGATTCTCCTGCCGGTAAAAGGCCATTTGAAAGATACCTTGATTGAAATGGAGCAGGATTTACAGAGCTCTATTTCCTATGCGGGTGGCAAGGATTTGTCTGGGCTGACACGTGTAGATTATGTTATCGTGAAAAACTCCATTTGGAATGGAGATTCGATTTAAAAATAAATTACTTATTTAAGTTATGGATTTGGCATAACGTCTCTACGGGGCACCTAAGGCTCCACAATAAGTAAGGAAAAACTTGGAGAAATTTTCTCTAGGTCTCTTTTTCCTATACTATTAGAGATGTTTTGCGGAGCTCATGGAGCTTCGCTTTTTGTATCGCTGTTTAGAAAAGGAGAAAAATGAAACAGTTAGAAGAACGCATTTTGCAAGATGGGCATGTTCTGGGAGAAAATATCCTCAAGGTTGACTCTTTTTTAACTCACCAAGTGGATTTTCAGTTGATGAAGGAGATAGGGCAGACTTTTGCAGAATATTTTCAGTCGGCAGGAATTACAAAAGTGGTGACCATTGAAGCCTCAGGGATTGCACCTGCTATTTATACGGCTGAAGCATTAAATGTTCCGATGATTTTTGCTAAGAAAGCTAAAAATATCACGATGTTGGATGGGATTTTGACAGCAGAGGTCTATTCTTTTACCAAACAAGTGACTAGCACAGTTTCTATTGCAAGCAAGTTTTTAAATAACAGAGACCGAGTGCTCATCGTTGACGACTTTTTGGCAAATGGACAGGCGGCAAAGGGCTTGGTAGACATTATCCAGCAAGCAGGAGCTGAGGTGGAAGGAATTGGTATTGTAATTGAAAAATCTTTTCAAGATGGACGGACATTACTTGAAAAGGCTGGCCAAAAAGTTGTTTCTTTAGCGCGAATTGAGCATTTTGAAAATGGAAAAGTAGTATTTAAGGAGGCAGATCTCTAATGAAACTCAATGAAAAAAATCATCCCCAGTCAGCTGTTTTAGGGTTGCAGCATTTGCTGGCTATGTACTCAGGCTCTATTTTGGTGCCGATCATGATTGCAGGAGCTCTTAATTATTCGCCTGCTCAATTGACTTATTTGATTTCGACAGATATTTTTATGTGCGGGGTTGCAACTTTTCTTCAGCTTCAGTTAAATAAATATTTTGGGATCGGGCTTCCTGTTGTTTTGGGAGTAGCCTTTCAATCCGTTGCGCCACTGTCGCTCATTGGGGCGGCTCACGGCAGCGGTGCCATGTTTGGGGCCCTTATTGTATCGGGAATTTTTGTCCTCTTAATCGCAGGTGTATTTTCAAAGATTGTTCGATTTTTCCCGCCTATCGTGACAGGGTCTGTGATTACAACTATTGGTTTGACCTTGATTCCTGTAGCGATTGGCAATATGGGAGATAATGCTGATAAACCTACAGGACAAAGTGTGCTATTGGCGGCTCTGACCATTTTGATTATTCTTTTGGTTAATATTTTTGCTAAGGGATTTCTCAAGTCTATTTCGATTTTAATCGGTTTGATTGCCGGAACTATTATTGCGACGTTCTTTGGTTTGGTGAATTTTGATGCGGTTGCTTCTGCACCATTAGTACATGTGCCTACCCCATTTTATTTTGGGATGCCTAAATTTGAACTTTCTTCCATTGCCATGATGTGTATCATTGCCGTCGTTTCTTTAGTTGAATCAACAGGTGTCTATCTTGCCTTGTCTGATATTACAGGTGAGACACTAGATGCGCAACGTTTGCGCAATGGCTATCGCGCAGAAGGTCTGGCCGTGCTTTTGGGTGGAATTTTTAACACTTTCCCATATACAGGCTTTTCGCAAAATGTTGGCTTGGTTAAATTGTCTGGTATCAAAACTCGTTTGCCTATTTATTATGCAGCTGGTTTTCTGGTTATTTTAGGTTTATTACCAAAATTTGGAGCACTTGCCCAAATTATCCCAAGTCCAGTTTTAGGTGGTGCGATGTTAGTCATGTTTGGAATGGTTTCTGTTCAAGGAATGCAAATTTTAGCCCGAGTAGACTTTACTCACAATGAACATAATTTGTTAATTGCAGCTGTTTCTATTGCAGCAGGTGTGGGTCTTAATAACACCCAACTCTTTCAAAGTCTACCAACAGGTTTGCAGATGTTTGTAACTAATGGGATTGTAATGGCGAGCCTTTTGGCGGTGGTACTCAATCTGATTCTTAATCGTGAGAAAAAATAATAGGAAGCAGCTCGACGAAAGTCCGGCTGTTTTTTCATTGACAAGAAAAGGAGCATCTAGTAGAGTAATAGTTAGAAATAGTTTTTAGGAGTAGACATGTACCAAACGCACTCTATCAGAGAAAAAATGCAGCTCTTTTTCGTGATTTTTTTACCGATTTTGATTTATCAATTTGCCAATTATTCGGCATCCTTTATTGATACCATGATGACAGGGCAGTATCATACAGTTGATTTGGCGGGTGTGGCGATTGCAACGAGTCTCTGGAATCCCTTTTTTACCTTTCTGACAGGAATCGTTTCTGCCCTTGTTCCCATTGTCGGGCATCATCTAGGACGCGGAAATCGAGAAAGAATTAGTTCGGATCTTTGGCAATTTCTCTATCTATCGCTTGTTCTGGCTGCTATTCTTTTTTTCTTGGTGCTTGTTGGAGCGCGTTTTGCCCTTGGTCTGATGCCTTTGGAGACACAAGTTGTAGAGATTGCTCACAACTATCTTTTTTATATGGTCTTAGGGATTGTTCCTTTTCTGCTTTTTAGTGTTTTTCGTTCTTTCTTTGACGCACTGGGATTGACGCGACTTTCTATGTATTTGATGCTTCTTGTTGTGCCGTTCAATGCCTTTTTTAACTATATTCTCATTTATGGAAAATTTGGTTTACCACAGATGGGCGGAGCGGGAGCAGGACTAGGAACGGCACTAGCTTATTGGTTATTATTAATTGTTGTTGTGTTGGTCCTTGCTTGTCATCCTAAAATTCGCCCCTACAAGGTTTTTCAACCAAGGGCTTTTCAGAAAGCAGAGTTTTGGGAAGGGGTGAAACTTGGGCTACCTGTCGGTGGTGCTGTGTTTGCAGAGTCGGGAATTTTTAATGTTGTAGGCTTGTACATGTCTAAATTTTCTTCAGAAGTTATTGCTAGCCATCAGGCAGCTATGAATTTTGCAACCCTACTCTACGCTTTTCCATTTAGTGTTTCTATGGCGATGGCTATTATCATTTCTTATGAAGTCGGGGCAAAACGAGCACATGACGTGCGGACATACACGCGATTAGGTCGTCTAGTGGCCTTTGCCTTTGCCTGCTTAACCTTAACCTTTCTCTATGTATTCCGCTTTAATATTGCAGCTCTGTACGGGAACAATCGCGGTTTTATTCAGCTGACAGCTATTTTTCTAACCTATGCTCTTTGTTTTCAATTTGCAGATGCTTTTGCAGCTCCTATCCAAGGAATTTTGCGAGGCTACAAAGACACTTCTATGCCTTTTCTAATTGGTGTGTTCAGCTATTGGACGATTCCACTTCCGTTGGGAATCTTGCTTGAAAATCGAACCAATCTCGGTCCCTATGCTTATTGGATTGGTTTGATTGCCGGAATAGCTGTCTGTGGTTTGCTGTTACAGAGACGTTTACTCACCATTGAAAGAACTCGTTTGAAAAACCAATAAGGCTTTACTTTTAGAATTATTTTTGAATGAAATTTTTCTATAGGCTCATTTATTATTTTATGGTATAATAAAAAGAACGTAACTTTTTAGGAGAACAGCGATGGAATTACAACGTGAAAAAGAATTTGTTAGTCAATACCACTATGATGCTCGTAATTTTGAATGGGAAAAGGAACACGGAGCACCTGAGACTAAGATTGATGTCAATTTTCAGCTTTTGAGTCGTGATAATGAAGCGCATACTACCTCAATGGTGGTTATCGTTAACTTTATGGTCGTTTTTGATGCTTTTGTGATTTCAGGTGTTATTTCGCAGGTCAATCATGTTTTGGATCGTGCCATTCAAGAACCGAGTGAATTTTTAC
Source organism: Streptococcus massiliensis DSM 18628 (assembly GCF_000380065.1). Lineage (GTDB taxonomy): Bacteria > Bacillota > Bacilli > Lactobacillales > Streptococcaceae > Streptococcus > Streptococcus massiliensis. Next base: position 28,858 of record NZ_KB904387.1, read on the forward strand.
AAGAAGAAGTTGAGCAATTAGCGCGACCTTCTTTAAATATGCTTAATCGTTTGACGTATGAAGTTACAGAAATTGCCCTAGATTTACCGGGAATTAATTTGGAGTTTTAAAAATACATGAAAATCGCAGTGATCACAGATTCTTCCGCCTATTTGACCGAAGTTATTAAAAAAAAGGATAATCTTTTTGTTTTAGATATTCCTGTCATAATTGACGGTGTGTCCTATGTTGAGGGAGAAAATCTGACCGCTAAGGAATTCTACCAAAAAATGGCCGCGTCAAGTGAACTTCCTAAGACTAGCCAACCGAGTGTTGCAGAGCTGGAAAAAATCCTATCTAATTTACCTGATTTAGGCTACACTCATGTTTTGGGTATTTTCCTTTCAAGTGGTATTTCTGGCTTTTATCAAAATATCCAGTATCTCAAAGACGAATTTGAAGGCTTAACCATTGCTTTCCCAGATAGCAAAATCACTTCAGCACCGCTTGGTAAGATGGTGTCAGATAGCTTGATGTGGGCAGAAGAAGGTCTTACATTTGAGCAAATTTTAAATAAGATAGAGGCTATGGCTGCCGATACGACGGCTTACATTTTGGTTGACGACCTCAATCATTTAGTTAAAGGTGGTCGTTTATCTAACGGTGCAGCTGTTCTGGGAAATCTCCTCAGCATTAAACCAATCCTTTATTTTAATGATGAGGGTGTCATTGAAGTTTTTGAAAAGATCCGTACAGAGAAAAAAGCTTATAAGCGCCTTGCAGATGTAGTAGCAGAGCATGTAGCTACTGGTAATTATACTGTTCGGGTTTTGGAAGCAAATGCAATGGATAAGGCTGAGGTATTTAGAACTCTACTGGAAGAAAAAGGTATTGATAGTCCAATTGAGATTGTGCCGCTTGGAAGTGTCGTTGGAACACATCTGGGTGAGGGTGCGATTGCTTGTTGCTACACACCTAATGTTTAAAGCAAGGAGAAATCATGAGTATCAAGGTTATTATTGCTGGTTTTAAAGGGAAAATGGGGCAGGCGGCCTACAAAATGGTGACGGAAGATAGCGACCTAGAATTGGTCGCGCTGCTCGATCCATTCACTTCTGAAAAAGAGGTGGCTGGAGTGCCTGTCTTCAATCAAAAGGAAGAACTGATTGGGCTGGATGCTCAAGTCTGGGTGGATTTCACCACGCCAGCAGTTGCCTATGAGAATACTCGCTTTGCTTTAGAAAATGGCTTTGCTCCCGTTGTTGGCACGACTGGTTTTACAAGTGAGGAAATCGCTGAGCTGACCGAACTTTCGCGTAGCAAGAAGCTCGGCGGCTTGATTGCTCCCAACTTTGCTCTTGGGGCTGTTCTTCTCATGCAATTTGCTGCGCAAGCAGCCAAGTATTTCCCAGATGTGGAAATTATCGAATTGCACCACGACCAGAAAAAGGATGCACCGAGCGGAACGGCTGTCAAGACGGCAGAACTCATCAGCCAAGTGCGGACGAGCAAGCAGCAAGGAGTAGCAGACGAGACAGAAAGCCTAGCAGGTGCTCGTGGCGCTGAATTTGACGGTATGCGTATTCACAGCGTCCGTTTGCCGGGATTGGTTGCCCACCAAGAAGTGATTTTTGGTAGTCAGGGCGAAGGCTTGACTTTGCGGCATGATTCCTATGATCGCGTTTCCTTTATGACGGGTGTCAACCTTGCTATCAAAGAGGTTGTCAAACGCGCAGAACTCGTATATGGTTTGGAACATTTACTATGAGATTAAAGAATTTGCCTTCTGAGTTTCAGGAGGCTTTACCAATTTTAGAAAAAATAAAAGCGGCTGGTTTTGAGGCTTATTTTGTCGGCGGGTCTGTTCGAGATGCTCTTCTCAATCGCCCCATTCACGATGTCGACATCGCCAGCTCTAGCTATCCAGAAGAGACCAAGCGCATTTTTCCGCGAACCATTGATGTGGGAATTGAGCACGGCACGGTTCTGGTTTTGGCTGGCGAACGAGAATACGAAGTAACGACCTTTCGGACGGAAGATGTCTATGTGGATTATCGTCGCCCCAGTCAGGTCACTTTTGTGCGCTCGCTGGAAGAAGATCTGAAGCGGCGCGATTTTACCATTAACGCTTTTGCCTTGGATGAAGCAGGCAATGTCATTGACAAGTTTGCTGGCTTGGAGGATTTGGACAATCATCTCTTACGGGCAGTCGGTCTTGCGGCAGAGCGTTTCAATGAGGATGCTTTGCGGATTATGCGCGGTTTTCGTTTCCAAGCTAGTCTTGATTTTGATTTGGAAGCAGAGACTTTTGCTGCCATGACGGCTTGTGCGCCCTTGCTTGAGAAGATTTCGGTCGAGCGGATTTTTATCGAGTTTGATAAGCTCTTGACAGCGCCTTATTGGCGGCGGGGGCTGCTTAGCCTCATCAACAGTCGGGCTTATGATTTTTTACCTGATTTGAAAAATAGAGAAGCTGCACTCATGGATTTGCTTGAAAAAACAAGCCCGAATACTCTTTTCACAAGTTCTGAGCAGGCTTGGGCGAGTTTACTTTTGGCTCTGAAACCCTCGTCTGTCAAAGCCTTTCTTAAGCGCTGGAAAACCTCCAACGATTTCCAAAAACGAGTGGAGCAAATCGTGGATATTTACTATATTCGTCAGGAAAGAGCCCTGAACAAGCGCGATTGCTACTGCTTTGAGCTGGATTTACTGAGAGAAGCCGAGGAAATCAGACAGGCTCAGGGCTTGCCTGTTGATTTTGACCACCTTCAGAAGACCTACGATGCCCTGAGCATTCACGACAAGCGGCAAATTGTGGTCAAGGGGCGTCAGCTGATTGAGGAATTTGGTTTTCAGCCGGGGCCAGACTTAGGAAAAATCTTGTCACAGGTCGAGCAGGCTATTGTGGACGGCGAGTTGAGCAATGAAAAAGCAGCTATCATGACATTTATCAAGGAGAAAAGCAGTGAGTGATTTTATTGTTGAGGGATTGAGCAAGTCGGTGGGAGACAAGACCGTTTTTCGCAACCTTTCCTTTATTATCCATGATTTGGATCGGGTCGGTCTGATTGGGGTCAATGGGACAGGAAAAACCACCCTGCTGGATGTCCTGTCGGGTGTGAGCGGTTTTGACGGCGATGTCAATCCTTTTTCCACCAAAAGCGGTTATCGGATTGCTTATTTAAAACAGGAACCCGATTTTGACGATAGCAAAACGGTGCTGGATACGGTTTTATCTAGCGACCTGCGAGAAATGGAGCTCATTCGTCAGTACGAGCTGCTCTTGGCAAATTATGACGAAGCCAAGCAAGAGAAACTAGAAAAAATTATGGCAGAAATGGATTCGCTAGACGCTTGGTCCATTGAAAATCAAGTCAAAACGGTTCTCAATAAGCTAGGGATTGTGGATTTGACAGCAAAAGTTGGACAGTTGTCAGGCGGTTTGCGTCGCCGTGTCCAACTTGCCCAGGTTCTCTTGGGAAATGACGATTTGCTGCTTTTGGACGAGCCGACCAACCACTTGGACATTGCCACCATTGAGTGGCTGGCGAATTTTCTGAAAAATGCTAAAAAGACCGTTTTGTTCATCACCCATGACCGCTATTTTTTGGATAATTTGTCTACACGGATTTTTGAGTTGGATGCTGGAAATCTCATCGAATACCAAGGGAATTATCAGGATTATGTCCGACTGAAAGCTGAGCAAGACGAGCGCGATGCTGCGCTTTTGCACAAGAAAGAACAGCTCTATAAGCAGGAACTGTCTTGGATGCGGCGGCAACCGCAGGCGCGAGCAACCAAGCAACAAGCTCGCATCAATCGTTTTCAGGATTTGAAGCAAGATTTGGCGGGCAAAAGCACGGCCAGCGACTTGGAAATGAATTTTGAAACCAGCCGTATTGGGAAAAAGGTCATCGAATTTAAGGATGTCAGTTTTGGCTATGAGGGCAAACCGCTGCTCAGTCACTTTAATCTTCTTGTCCAAAATAAGGACCGTATCGGGATTGTCGGAGACAACGGCGTTGGAAAATCAAGTCTGCTCAATCTTATCGCTGGAAAAATAGGAGCGACCAGCGGTCAGCTGATCATCGGCGAAACCGTTCGGGTGGGCTATTTTTCTCAGCAGACGGAAGGGCTGGACGAGTCAAAGCGGGTCATCAATTATCTACAGGAAATTGCGCAGGAAGTGAAGAGCGAGACGGGAACGGTCAGCATTGCCGAGCTGCTGGAGCAGTTTCTCTTTCCGCGTTCTAGTCATGGCACTCTGATTGAAAAGTTGTCGGGTGGCGAGAAAAAGCGGCTTTATCTCTTGAAAATCTTGCTAGAGAAGCCCAATGTTCTTTTGCTGGACGAGCCGACCAATGACTTGGACATAGCGACTCTGACCGTTTTGGAGAGTTTTTTGCAGCGTTTTGCGGGTCCAGTTATCACAGTTAGTCACGACCATTACTTTTTGGATAAGGTGGCGAGCAAGATTTTGGCTTTTGAAAATGGGCAAATCCGAGAATTTTTTGGCAATTACACGGATTATTTGGACGAAAAGGCTTTTGAGGAGAACAGCTCTGCTATTTCCCAAAAGCATGAAAAAGAAAAGACGGCCAAGGTGCGTGAGGGCAAGAAGCGCATGAGCTATTTTGAGAAGCAGGAGTGGGAGACCATTGAGGCGGATATTGAGCGGCTGGAGGATGAGATTGCGCAGGTCGAGGCGGAAATGCAGGTGCATGCGTCGGACTTTGACAAGCTCTCGCACTTGCAGGCGGACTTGGATGCCAAAAATGAGCAACTGCTGGAAAAATACGAGCGCTATGAATATCTGAGCGAGTTGGAGTAGGGGACCACATTCCTATCATCATTGAGTTAGATATATAAAAAGAAAACGGTTTTCAGGGCTGTTTTCTTTTTGCAAACCTTTTCATTTTCTTGTAAATTTGGTATAATGAACATGAAAATAATCTATTGAGGTAAAGAAAAATGGAGAAAAAGATTATTGGGATTGACCTGGGTGGTACTTCCATAAAGTTTGCGATTTTGACCCTCGCTGGTGAAATTCAGGAAAAGTGGTCTATTAAGACCAATATTTTGGATGACGGCAGCCATATCGTTGATGACATGATTGCTTCTATTCAGCATCATTTGGGGCTTTTGAACCTCTCTGCTGAAAATTTCCTCGGGATTGGAATGGGTTCTCCTGGCGTTGTTGACCGCTTTGAAGGTACGGTTATCGGCGCTTATAATCTCAACTGGAAGACCTTGCAGCCAGTCAAGGAAAAAATCGAAAGCGCGCTGGGCATTCCTTTCTTCATTGATAACGACGCCAATGTAGCGGCTCTTGGCGAGCAGTGGGTCGGCGCTGGGGCAAATAATCCAGATGTCGTTTTTGTAACGCTGGGGACAGGTGTCGGCGGTGGCATTATCGCGGACGGAAAACTTCTGCACGGCGTAGCTGGTGCAGCTGGAGAGCTGGGGCACATCACGGTTGACTTTGAGCAACCAATCCAGTGTACTTGTGGCAAGGCTGGTTGCTTGGAAACAGTAGCGTCAGCGACTGGGATTGTCAATTTGACCCGTCGTTATGCCGAAGAATATGCTGGCGATGCGGAGTTGAAAAGGCTGATTGATGACGGACAAGATGTGACAGCCAAGATTGTTTTTGATTTGGCAAAAGAAGGTGACGAACTGGCGCATATCGTTTATCGCAATTTTTCACGCTATCTGGGAATTGCTTGTGCCAATATCGCGAGCGTCCTTAACCCTGCAACGATTGTTATCGGGGGCGGTGTGTCAGCAGCGGGAGACTTTCTCTTAGCGGGCGTGCAAGAAGTCTTTGATAAAAACGCTTTTCCGCAAATTAGAACTTCAACCAAATTGGCCTTAGCCAACCTCGGAAACGATGCCGGCGTGATTGGAGCAGCTTCGCTGGTTTTGCAATAAAATTTTATTAGAGAGTATATTTATGAAAGTTTATAAGGAAAATATAGAACGCTTTAATAAATTCTATTATAGTGATTTTTACAAAATACTAGAAGAAACTGAACCAGACTATATTCCCGCAATATTTGCTAGGTTATCTGAAGATCCTGACGCTTGTGATCCTGAATTGTATCAAGAACTAGGAGAGAAATTTGGCTTAAAAGCTAATAAATATTGCCTTAATGACAACGGAATCCGTTTAGCTGCGGACTCAATATGTGCTAGAAAACCAATTTACCAATTTCATAAGGGTGAGTATGAAAAGTGGGTCAGAGATTATGGAAAATTAAGAGGAAATTTAGATTTTCATTTAGTTTGGCCTAAGCACAAATTACCAACAATCAACACTTATCGCTATACAATTTATAGAGACCGTATAGATTGTTTGTTGTATGATTTGAAAATGTTTTTTCAAGGCGAAAAAACACCGATGAACAAAGCTTATGTAAACGGGACAACAAAAGAATGGCTAGCCAGATTTGAAAATTTCCCCGATTTTGTTAATAAAATGCAGTTAAATCGTTTTGTAGATGATCATTATAACGTTTATGATATTAGTAAAGGTCAAGGAAAAGAGATTATCTTAGAGTGCGTCCTTACTGTAAAGGAAATTAAGGATAATTTACCTTTTTATTTAAATAATCTTATAAACAATTATTTTGATTAAGTGATATATTATTATTGCTAGGTAGGAGACAAGCATGAAACTAATCTTTTTGCAGGGAGCGGGTCAGATGGCTGATGATTGGGGGCAAGTTCGCGAGCATTTAGCAAACTATCCTAGCGCAGCTCCTGAACTCTTGCCAAGCGGCGTCTTTCCAGCAGATTTTGCTCAGTTAAAAGCAAATGCGCTAGAGCACATAAAACAAGAAAATGAAGATTTTGTTTTGGTTGGTCTTTCGCTAGGCGGAACCTTGGCTTTAGCTTTGGCAGAAGAAAAGTTGCCTCAATTGAAAGGCTTGGTTGTGTCTGCTGGTCAATATGACCTGAAACATAGTTTCTTTTATAAACTGCAAAATATCGCTTTTAAATTGCTACCTAGTAAAACCCTTGCTCAAGAAGGGGTTGATAAGGCGAGCCTGGTTCGGTTTTTTAAGTCAATGAAAAATCTTGATATGACAGAGCAGGTGAAGCATATCAATCTGCCTGTGCGTGTCATCTGTGGTAGTAAAGATAAGGTCAATCTCGCTTCTGCGAAGGATTTGGCTCGATTGCTGCCCCACGCTCAGTTGACTATTCTTGAGAATGGCGGGCATGAACTCAATAAAGAAATGCCCAAGGAATTTTCGGTAATCGTTGAAGATTTTTTGCAAAAGAGATTTGGGATTGATTAAATTGGTTTGTTTGAAACGACTGGTTCTATTTTGGCAAACATATCTTACTCTAAGGAGGTATGAAGAAGATGAAATTTCTGAAATCATTGTCCGTTCTTGTGCTAGCAGTTTTCTTTCTCGTCGCTTGTCATTCAAACCGTGCGAAGTCTCAAGACACCATTACAGTCTTTGATAGTGATAATCAGCAGGTTTTGCAAACTTCAAACACAGAGGCTTTGGAATGGTTCGACGAAATTTTAGATGAAATTGATGAAGCGGATAAAAGCGAGAGAGGAGAGGGATTGGCCGAGCTCCCCGCCGATGCGCAAGTCAATTATTCTTATGATGTCAGCAGACGAAAAGAGGGTGTTTCTGTACGTTTTACAACCTATAAGAACTATCCGCTGGTCACCATTTCTCATATCCCAGCCGTTCCAGAGATTACTTTGGAATTGACTGATTTAGAAGCTAACGATCTCAATCATCCTAATAATTGGATAAAATAAGAAAAATTTCTACAAGAATTTCCTTGTAGAAGTTTTTTTGATATGAAGTATATAACTTATGATATACTAGATAAGACAGAAATCAAAAAGGAGCTAGCATGACCAAAGCAGATAAGATTTTCAAGGAAAATATTCAAAAGATTATGGAAGAGGGCGTTTTTAGTGAAAATGCGCGTCCGCGCTATAAGGACGGAAATGTAGCAAACTCCAAATATATCACAGGTTCTTTCGCCGAATACGATTTGTCCAAGGGCGAATTTCCCATTACTACTCTGCGCCCCATTGCCATAAAATCGGCAATCAAGGAAGTGCTCTGGATTTACCAAGACCAAAGCAACAGCCTAGAGGTGCTGAATGACAAGTACAATGTCCACTACTGGAATGACTGGGAAGTTGGCGAGAGCGGAACGATTGGGCAGCGCTACGGCGCTGTTGTCAAAAAGCATGATATTATTGGCAAGATTTTAAAGCAGCTAGAAGCCAATCCTTGGAATCGTCGCAATATCATCTCGCTCTGGGATTATGAGGCTTTCGAAGAGACGGAAGGTCTTTTGCCTTGCGCTTTTCAGACCATGTTTGATGTGCGGCGGGTGGACGGCGATATTTATCTGGACGCGACTCTGACCCAGCGCAGCAATGATATGCTAGTGGCGCACCATATCAACGCCATGCAGTATGTGGCGCTGCAAATGATGATTGCTAAGCATTTTGGTTGGAAAGTCGGGAAATTTTTCTATTTTGTCAATAATCTGCACATTTACGACAATCAATTTGAACAGGCTGATGAGCTTTTGCGGCGTGAACCTGCTGAATGCCAGCCGAGCTTGGTTTTAAATATCCCAGACGGTACCAATTTCTTTGACATCAAGCCAGAAGATTTTGAATTATTGGACTACAAACCTGTCAAACCGCAGTTGAAATTCGATTTGGCGATTTAAGCAGTAATTATAGTAGTTAAAAACAGCCTTTTTCCAAGTTTTCTGGTAAAATAGTAGTATCATTAAAAAGGAAAAGTACATGTCAAAAAAAATTGTTGCTATTTGGGCGCAAGACGAGGCTGGCTTGATCGGAAAAGACAACCGCATGCCTTGGTATTTACCTGCCGAGCTACAGCATTTTAAGGAAACGACCATGGGGCAAGCAATCCTTATGGGGCGCGTGACATTTGATGGAATGAAACGGCGAGTTTTGTCAGGGCGGACGACTCTTGTGTTAACTGCTGATAAACATTATCAAATTGAGGACGAGCGTGTTCTCGTTTTTCATGATGTTCAGAGTGTTTTGCGCTGGTATGAAAAGCAAGATAAGACACTTTTTATCATCGGTGGCGCACAGATTTTGGCAGCTTTTGAGCCATATATAGAAGAAATTGTGCAAACACAAGTGCATGCTACCTTGGAGGGAGACACTTATTTCCCAGAAAGATTTGACTTGTCGAAGTTTGCTTTGCTTAAGGAAGATTTTCATGCTAAAGATGAAAAAAATCCTTATGATTTCACTGTTAAGTTATTGAGAAAGGAGGCATAGATGGAAAGAAATTTATTTGGCCTATTTACAGCTTTTTTAGCCTTTGTTTGCCTCCTGTGTGCAGGACAGGCGTTTAGAAAAAAACGCTTTGGTTTAGCGATGCTTTTTTTGTTGAATGCCTTTACAAATTTAGTAAATACGATTCATGCGGTCTATCAGACCCTATTTTAAATATAAAAAATGATTAGAAATGGAGTTATCATGCCCAACAATCGAACGAATGAGCCGATGATTTATTGCTCATTTTGCGGTAAAAATCAAAACGAAGTTCAAAAAATTATCGCTGGTAATAATGCTTTTATCTGTAATGAATGCGTAGAACTAGCGCAAGAAATTATTCGCGAAGAACTAGCTGAAGAAGTACTGTCTGATCTGTCAGAAGTACCAAAGCCAGTTGAATTACTCAATATTCTCAACCATTATGTGATTGGTCAAGACAGAGCTAAACGCGCTTTAGCAGTTGCGGTTTACAACCATTATAAACGAATTAATTTTCACGATAGCCGTGAAGAAGATGATGATGTTGATTTACAAAAATCAAATATTCTGATGATTGGGCCGACCGGCTCTGGTAAGACTTTCCTAGCGCAGACGCTGGCTCGCAGCCTCAATGTGCCCTTTGCTATTGCAGATGCGACTGCTCTTACCGAAGCTGGCTATGTCGGTGAGGATGTGGAAAATATCCTGCTCAAGCTCTTGCAGGCGGCGGATTTCAATATCGAACGCGCTGAGCGCGGTATTATCTATGTCGATGAGATTGACAAGATTGCTAAGAAATCTGAAAATGTCTCAATCACACGCGATGTGTCTGGTGAAGGGGTGCAGCAAGCCCTGCTGAAAATCATCGAAGGAACAGTTGCCAGTGTGCCGCCACAAGGCGGGCGTAAGCATCCGCAGCAAGAGATGATACAAGTGGACACCAAGAATATCCTCTTTATCGTGGGCGGCGCCTTTGACGGCATCGAAGAAATCGTCAAGCAACGTCTGGGTGAGAAAGTTATTGGTTTCGGGCAAAACAACCGTGCTATTGACGAGGGAAGTTCTTATATGCAAGAAATTGTTTCTGAAGACATTCAGAAATTTGGAATTATCCCTGAACTGATTGGGCGTTTGCCTGTCTTTGCTGTTCTGGAGCAGTTAACGGTTGATGACTTGGTGCGGATTTTGCGTGAGCCAAAGAATGCCTTGGTCAAACAGTACCAAACTTTGTTGTCCTATGACGATGTCAAGCTGGAATTTGACGATGATGCTTTGCAAGAGATTGCCAACAAGGCGATTGAGCGTAAGACGGGGGCGCGTGGACTTCGCTCTATTATCGAGGAAACGATGATGGATGTCATGTTTGAAGTGCCGAGCCAAGACGATGTCAAGCTGGTTCGCATTACCAAAGAAGCGGTTGACGGTACAGATAAGCCTATTCTGGAAACAGCTTAGAGGTGTGACATGAGTGAGTTTTTAAATACCCACAATGCAAGTCTTCTCTTGTCAGCAGCCAACAAGAGTCATTATCCACAAGATGATCTACCTGAGGTAGCTCTCGCTGGGCGTTCTAATGTTGGAAAATCAAGTTTTATCAATATTTTGCTTAATCGGAAGAATCTGGCGCGGACTTCCAGCAAGCCTGGGAAAACGCAGTTGCTGAATTTTTACAATATCGATGACAAGTTGCGCTTTGTGGACGTTCCTGGCTACGGTTATGCCAAAGTTTCCAAGACCGAGCGCGCCAAATGGGGGCGGATGATTGAGGAATATCTGACCAGTCGTGACAATCTGCGGGCTGTGGTGAGCTTGGTGGATTTGCGGCATGACCCTAGTGCAGACGATGTACAGATGTACGAATTTCTCAAATATTACGATATTCCTGTCATTATCGTGGCGACTAAGGCGGATAAAATTCCCCGCGGAAAATGGAACAAGCACGAAAGTGCCATTAAAAATAAACTGGATTTTGACAAAAACGATGATTTTATCATCTTTTCAGCAGTTGATAAAACAGGTTTGGATCAGTCTTGGGACGCTATTATAGCAGCAATTAATGGAGAGTTCTAGTTAAAATAACTAGGCTCTTTTAATTTTTTATGATTTCAATTTATTAAAAAAATGATACAATAGTAAACGTTAAAAGAGTCCCGAAAAGGCGACTGAAGAAGTTTTGAAAATGTTGCTCATTTGAGAATTTTCTTTTCAAAGAGGAACACCTTTGCTCGGACTGATAAGTCCTCGCAAAGAACCTCCTTTATGCAACATCATTTTAGAGATGTTGTTGTATTTTCTAGGTAGGAAAAGACTTTGCTCAAACCTAGTGGTTTTCGCAAAATTCTACTTAGAAAGAGAAAATCTTTGCTCGGACTATAAGTCCTCGCAAAGCACCTTCTTCGTTCAACATTATTCTAGAGAAGTTGTCGGAGTTTAAACATTCTAGGAGAAAAAACCTTTGCTCAAACCTGGAGGTTCTTTGTAACTTTTTAACTTTCTAAGCAAGATGGCTGTTTCCTAGCTCATCTTGCTACGACAATTACTATAGTAATTGTCTAAGAAACTTACTGAGAAAAAATTAAAATAAGATCGATTTTGATTTTTTCTGGCGTAACAAATTCATTAAAAGGGGGACATGGATATGTCTGAAAGGAAACTATTTACATCAGAGTCCGTATCAGAAGGGCATCCAGACAAGATTGCAGACCAAATTTCGGATGCGATTTTGGATGCAATTTTGGCGAAAGACCCAGAGGCGCATGTAGCGGCAGAAACGGCTGTTTATACGGGCTCGGTACACATTTTTGGTGAAATATCGACGACGGCTTACGTTGACATCAACCGAGTGGTGCGCGATACGATTGCTGAGATTGGCTACACAGATACGGCTTATGGCTTCTGTGCGGAAACGGTCGGCGTTCATCCGTCCTTGGTTGAGCAGTCGCCAGATATTGCCCAAGGGGTCAATGAAGCCTTGGAAGTACGTGGCAATAGCGACCAAGACCCGCTCGATTTGATTGGTGCGGGGGATCAAGGGCTCATGTTTGGCTTTGCGATTGATGAGACCGAGGAGCTCATGCCTTTGCCGATTTCGCTCAGTCACAGGCTGGTGCGTCGCTTGGCAGAATTGCGGAAAACAAAGAAGCTGTCCTACCTGCGTCCAGATGCTAAGTCGCAAGTGACGGTCGAATACGACGAAAACGACCGTCCAGTGCGCGTGGATACAGTGGTCATTTCCACCCAGCACGACCCAGATGTGACCAATGAGCAGCTGCACCAAGACATCATTGACAAGGTGATTAAGGTTATCATTCCAGCGGAATACTTGGATGAGGAGACCAAATTTTTCATCAATCCGACGGGGCGTTTTGTCATCGGTGGGCCGCAAGGCGATTCTGGCTTGACTGGCCGCAAGATTATCGTAGACACTTACGGTGGCTATGCGCGTCACGGTGGGGGAGCCTTTTCTGGTAAGGATGCGACCAAGGTTGACCGTTCGGCTTCCTATGCAGCGCGCTATATCGCTAAAAACATCGTAGCAGCAGGTCTTGCCAAGAAAGCAGAAGTCCAGCTGGCTTATGCGATTGGAGTGGCGCATCCAGTCTCTGTGCGGATTGATACTTTCGGCACGGCTAAGGTGGCGGAAAGCCGTTTGGAAAAAACGGTACGACAAATCTTTGACCTGCGCCCAGCAGGCATTATCCAAATGCTGGATTTGAAGCGTCCAATTTACCGACAAACCGCGGCTTATGGACATATGGGACGAACGGACATTGACCTGCCTTGGGAAAAATTAGACAAGGTAGAAGAATTGAAAAAAGTCTTATAATGACGTAAAAAAGGGAGTGGGACAGAACTACTTCCTGTAAAGGAATAGTTCGTCGTCCCACCCCCGCGATGCCTATTAGACTTGTACGGAGCCTATAATGGCGAACGTAGAAGCCAAGAGGCTACCGCGTCTTGCAGATAATCCAAATTAATTTTAGAGGCTGAGAACTATTGTCCCAGCCTCTTTCTTTATGAAATTTCATATCCAATCAAAAGCCCACCTTCTTCAGCATAGAAACTGCATAGACCAGAAGTTGGTAATTCTTCAATAGCTGCTTGAGGGTAGTCTGCTCGAATGAGTTGGCTCAACTCTTGACAGAATTTATCATTATGACGATGTGCCATGACAATTTTTCCACCAGCATAACCAGCTTTTTTCATTTCGTCATAAGTGGCAAAGAGTGATTTTTTATACCCACGAGCCTTTTGCAGTAATTCTAAAGTTCCTTCGCGACTTGCTTCGCCAACCATGCGGATATTGAGTAGCCCGACTACAGCTCCGATCAGTTTACTGAGGCGACCATTTTTTACTAAGTTGTCAACTTTAGCAAGGACAAAAATTAACTTAGTCTTTTTTTGGTAGTCGGTTATCTTTGTTACAACCTGATCAAAAGTTAATTCTTGGTTAATCAATTCTCCTAATTTAGTCATAAGTAGGTCAATTTCGCCGCCAGCTGATAGACTATCAATCACATGGATATTAACATTAGGATGTTCTTCTTGGTATAATTGTTTAGCAACTTGAGCACTATTTTGACTGCCAGATAATGTCCCTGTAATGGTGATGATAATAATATTATCTGCTCCGTCAAAGGCTTTTATATAGTCATCTGGACTAGGACAGGCTGACTTTGAAGCGGTTGAAGTAGTGTACATTTTATCCATCATTTTGTCAATGTCTAAAGTCAGATCATCAACGAAAATCTCTTGCCCTACCTGAATGGTGAGGGGGACACGTTCAAATTTCCCTTTTGAAGTCAAGTCTAGTGTTTTTAAATCGCAGCCGGAATCAGCTACAAGTTTCCAAGTCATGGGCTTCTCCTATTAAGTCAATTTTTAGACAAATGTTTAAAATTTGTCGTTAGCGCTATTATATCATGAAATAGTTAAAATAGATACTTAAAATATTAATTGAATTATAAATAACTCTGTCAAGTTTTTTTCTTGACAGCTATTGACAAGGAGTGAAATTCGTGATAAACTGTTAAAGGTAAATGGATAGAAGTTCTATTCATAAATAAAAAAGAAAAGAGATATTGCAAAAATGGCAGTAAAAATCCGTTTAACTCGTATGGGTTCTAAGAAAAAACCTTTCTACCGTATCAACGTTGCTGACTCACGTGCGCCACGTGACGGACGTTTCATCGAAACTGTTGGAACTTACAACCCACTTGTAGCTGAAAACCAAGTGACTTTGAAAGAAGACCGCATTCTTGAGTGGTTGGGTAACGGTGCGCAACCGTCTGACACTGTTCGTAACATTCTTTCAAAAGCTGGAGTTATGAAGAAATTCCACGATTCAAAATACTCAAAATAAGAGGTTGACTGATGGACACGATTGAAAATCTTATTATTGCAATAGTGAAACCTTTGATTTCACAGCCAGATGCCTTGACAATCAAGATTGAGGATACCCCTGAGTTTATGGAGTATCATTTGGATCTTGACCCGGATGATGTTGGGCGCGTAATTGGTCGGAAAGGTCGCACCATTTCTGCGATAAGAACGATTGTTTACTCGGTCCCAACCGAAGATAAAAAAGTCAGAATTGTGATTGATGAAAAGTAGTGGGAGACCACTGCTTTTTGTTTTGAAAGGAGGAAAGATGAAATTTTATCAAGATCTTATCCTAAAAGACGGGCAAACTTGCCTGCATAGAAATGCCAGAGCGAGCGACGCGGAAGCTCTCTTTGAGCATTTTGTTTTGACCCATGAGCAAACAGACAATATGATTACTTATTCAGATGAGAAAGATTTTGGTTTGAAAAAAGAAGTGCAGTCCTTGCAGAAGATAGCACCGATAAAATCATACTTTGCGCCATTCTTGACGAGCGGATTGTGGGGGCGGCAAGCCTGACCCGACCGGCTAAGAAAGGTAAGCTAAAGCACCGTGCTATTTTTGCCATTGCCCTTGACCGCAAAGTGTGGGGCAAGGGTCTCGGACGAACTTTGACAGAAGTCTGTATCAACTGCGCCAAAGAAGCGGCTTATCTTCAGCTAGAATTGGAAGTGGTGGCTAGCAATCAAGCAGCGCTTGCCTTATACAAATCAGTCGGCTTTGTTGAATACGGCAGAAATCCCAAAGCCTTTCTCACCCGCAAGGGAAATTACCAAGAAACCCTCCTCATGCGTCTAGAGTTAGACAGCTACGCTGCTAAATAAAAAATCCATTTCAGATGAAATGGATTTTATGTTTTAGAGGAGGGCTTGAATATCTTTTTCGATTTCTTCTGGAGCAGTGGTCGGAGCGTAGCGCTTGATGACTTTGCCTTCACGGTCTACCAGAAACTTAGTAAAATTCCACTTGATTTTACTGGAGAGTAAGCCTGCCTTTTGCTCCTTGAGCCATTGGTAAATAGGAGCCGTATCTGAGCCATTGACATCAACCTTTGCAAAACGCGGGAAGCTAGTTTGGTAATGAAGGCTGCAGAAAGAATTGATTTCATCAGCCGTGCCAGGCGCCTGCTCTTTAAATTGATTACAAGGAAAATCAAGAATTTCCAACCCTTGTGCTTGATAGTGCTCATAAAGATTTTGTAGTCCCTCATATTGTGGCGTCAGCCCGCAGCCAGTAGCTGTATTAACAATGAGTAGCACTTTGCCTTGATAGGGCGCAAGAGTGGTTTCTGTTCCGTCTTGCTGGGTAATAGGGATTTTGTAAAGTGACATGGTCTTACCTGCTTTCATGTGATAATAAAGCAATTTTACCATAAAAGGAACCCAAGTAGGTTCCTTAAAGTCCTTAAATTGCAAACAAGTCGTTCAAGTTCTCAGCCAAGGTTGGGTGAGTGAAGATTTGTTTTGTGAAATAGGTGTATGAAATCTTGTTGTCCATGGCAAGAGTGATAAGGTTGATGATTTCTTCGGCACCTTGAGAGAAGATGGTCGCACCGAGGATTTCCTTTGTTTCCGTATTGACAATGGCTTTAAAGGCACCCCGCAAATCAGCATTAACATGTCCGCGAGGCATACCAGCGACTGGCATTTCTTTTGCTGCATAGGGCAGACCTTGTTCTTTTGCTTCTTTTTCAGTCAAGCCGATCTGAGCAAGGGGTGGATTAAGAAACATCGTAGTCGGAACATTTTTGCGTTCTTTGAGCGTATAGCTACCGTCACCTGCCAATTGGCTATAGAGAATGCGGAAATCGTCTAGTGAGATGTAGGTGAATTGAAGTCCGCCATTGACATCACCTGCCGCATAGACACCAGAAACAGTTGTTTCGAGGCAGTCGTTGACCTTGATAGCACCACGTTCGGTTAGTTCGATATCTGTGTTTTCAAGATAAAGAGGCTCAACATTTGGTTTGCGTCCAGTCGCATACATGAGAGCATCAAAACGGTAAGTCTCATTTTCTGCAATCAAGACGACTTCATCACCTTCGTTTTTGATTTCTTTGGTGCGGATGTTTTGTAGTAATGTTACACCATCTTCTTCTAAATATTGTTTGGCAAGAGCAGCGATAGAAGGTTCAACACGTGGTAAGAAAATGTCGCTGGCATCTAAGACTGTCACTTGACTACCTAATTTATTAAAGATGCCAGCAAATTCCAGTCCGATATTTCCACCGCCAAGAATTCCCAAGCGTTTAGGTGCTTGCTCAAGGAATTGAATACCTGTTGAGTCATATACATGCTTGGTTGTTGTGATGCCAGGGATTGGTAAGATATTAGAGACAGCACCAGTATTGATGACGATTGTCTCAGCGGTTAGTTCTTGGTGTTCACCATTAGCAGTGGCTTCGATGACTTTGTTTGATAGGAATTTTGCTTCAGCGTCAATCACGTCAACATGAGCAGAAACCCCAGCGTAGTTTTTGGCGTTAAGACGCGTAATAACGGCTGTCTTTTCAGCCATGGCTTGATCGAAAGTTAGATTTTTTTCGGCTGCGACATAAAGGGTTTTAGTTGGAATACAAGCGATATTGATGCAAGTTCCACCATACATAGCTTTGCTGCGCTCAATCAGAGCAACTTTTTTACCAGCAGCGGCCATTTTAGCAGCCAAAGTTTTTCCAGCTTTACCAAAGCCGATTACAATTAAATCATAGGTTAACATTCTAATACTTCCTCCATTCGAATTCTATTTTATCATAGGCTTTATTTTTTTGCTTAATTCTGCTACGGAAATTTATTTTCTTGTTTTCAGAAAATATTAATTAATTTTCAAGCAAATATTTTGCACACCTTGTCTAAAAATGCTATCCTATGTTTATCGAAAATAGAAATGGAGATAGTTATGTCAATTATCACATTAGTTTTAGGAAGTTTAGTTGCTTTGGAATTTTTCTATATCATGTATTTGGAAACTTTCGCAACAACTTCAGCTGCAACGGCGCGTGTTTTCAATATGACTAAGGAAGAGTTGGAACGCCTAAGTGTCAATACCCTTTTCAAAAATCAGGGCGTTTACAATGGTTTAATTGGAGTCCTGCTTTTAATTGCCCTTTTTGTAGTGCCAAGTCTAGTCTGGACGAGAATTTTGCTGAGCTACATCATCTTAGTAGCAGCTTATGGTGCAGCGACTTCTGATCCAAAAATCCTGCTCAAGCAAGGAGGGCTCGCAATTTTAACTTTAATCAGCTTATTGTTTTAATAATCTGCTCACTGAATAGTGGGCATTTTTATAAATTATTGCTACAATAGACCCATGGAAAATTTATTTGAAAAATATCAGGCTGTGCCAGAAAAGTTATTAGCATACGGTTTTACGAAAGAAGTGGACATTTATGTCTATCAAACGACAATTATGGCTGGTGATTTTGAGCTATGCGTGCAAGTGAAAAATAATCGTGTGACTTACCAGCTTTTTGATCTGGATACGGGTGATGAATATATTCAAGTGCATCAAGCTAGCATGATGGGAAAATTTGTTGGGCAAGTACGAGCAGCATGCACAGAGGTGCTTTTGGATATTCGAGAATCATGTTTTGAAGCGGCTGGTTTTCTTAATGAGCAAAGCCATCGTTTAGTGGATTATGTGGCGCAAACCTATCAAGGGCGGATGGAATATTTATGGAAAAATTCTTCCAAAAATCGGGCAAATCATACGGGAGTTTTTCGTCATCAACACAGTAAAAAATGGTATGGTCTGTTTATGACCATTGATTGGTCAAAACTTAATCCTGCACGAACAGGAAAGGTTGAGGTGATCAATGTCAAGAGTGATCGTGTAGTGGACTTGGTCAAACAGTCAGGTATTTATCCAGCCTATCACATGAATAAAAAATACTGGCTTAGCTTGCCTTTGGACGGCGGTTTGGCAGATGAGCAAATTCAATCTTTGCTGGATCATGGTTTTCAACTTACGAAAAGTTCGTCAGATGAGTAACTGACGAACCTTTTTTAAATGATCGGCAAAATTAGTACTGTAAGGTAGATAAGCATAGTCGTAGGGACAAGGATTTAAATAACTACTTTCAAAAAAATTTAGTGGTAAATAGCTATGTTTAAGTTGAGGGATTTTTGTTTGTCCTCGTAAATCCAGCAAAATTCCGCGACTAGATAGATGATATGGTAGGGGCAATGGGGACTGTTTTAGAGCATTTTTTATAGATAGTTCCTGTTTTTCCTCCATTGATAAAAGTAGCTGGCGATTTTTGGCAAACATGAGATTGTCAATGTAAAGAGAGAGCGCTTTTTGCATAATGAGATTGTTGTCGTAATCCATGGCATTTTTGTAACGAATGAAAGGCTCTTTGATTGAAGAAGGGAGAACGCAGGCAGCTACGCGGAGGGCCGGAAAGAGAATGCTTGAAAAAGATTTAATATAAATCACACGATTTTGAGTGTCCAGATAATGTAAAGGAAGTTTTTTTTGACGATCGAAATCAGCCAGATAGTCGTCTTCAACAATGTAGACATTATAACGGTTTGCCAAGTTTAAAATATCCTCTTTTTCCTTACGACTAAGTGATTGTCCCAAAGGATTATGAAGGCGAGGAATCATATAAAAGAACTTGATTTCTTCTGTTTGGAAAATTTCTTCTAAGGCCGCTAAATGAATACCTTCGGGTGTCCGTTCAATGCTAGCGTAGGGCAGATGTTGGGATTGGACAAGTTCATTCATGCGACTGTATGTCGGTTGTTCCACTAAAATTTTTTCGCGACCATTTGGAAAATCAATCTGTGAGAGAATTGAGAGGGCCTGTTGGGTGCCTGATGTGATAACAATATTGTTTAGTTGAGTATAGACGGCACTATCTGTGAGAAGTTTTTGGACAGACTGTTGCAATTCTTCCAGACCTTCCTGTCGATGGTAGTAATTGAAAAGGTAATTTTCACGACCAATTAGAGTTTCATTGACACAGAGACGGAAGTCTTCATAGGCCTGCTCATGGCCATCTGTTATGAGAACTTCCAAATCTTGATATTCGTTTTCGTCGCCTAAAACATAATAGCCACTTTTAGGTTTGGCGTAAATGATATGCTGAAATTTCAGCTCCAACAAGGCTCTTTGTACAGTGTCTTTGTTGCAGGAATATTGAGCGCTTAGTGTCCGAATGGATGGTAATTTTTCTCCTCGTTGCAGTTTACCAATTTTTATTTGTTTTTCAATATCTGAAATGATTTGTTGGTATTTGTTCATGTGTCCCCCGACAGATTTTTCTCCATTGTACCGCAAATATTGGAAAATGAAAAGAAAAATGAAGGTGAAACGAATTTTTCACCTTCATTTTACAACATGCAGTAAACGATGCCAATATATTGCAGAGCCGAAGCTGCCATGATAAATAAGTGCCAAATCATATGGAAGTAGGGTTTCTTTTTGGCATAGAAAAGTGCACCGATGGTGTAGCAGAGCCCGCCTGCCAACATTAGACCCCAAAAGGTAGGAGTGGTTTGCTGGAGCAAGGCAGGAAGGATAAAGATTACCAGCCAGCCCATAAGTAGATAGAGAAAGAGGCTAAATTTTTCATTGATTTTCTTGGCAAAAATTTTATAGAGAATACCGAAAATTGTCGTCCCCCATTGAAGGATAATAATAACATAACCCAGCCAGCCATGGACCAATGAGAGAGCAACAGGGGTGTAACTCCCTGCAATAGCAATGTAAATCATACTATGGTCAATAATTCGCAAGACATATTTGTGGGTTGAACCATAGGTCATAGAATGATAAATCGTAGATGACAGGAACATGAGAAAGAGGGAAATGACAAAGATTGACATGCCAACAGCCGCTTTCATACCATAGCTGTTATAGGCATGGATAGCAGTGATAGGGAGCAGTGCCAGCATAGCAGCAGCACCAACTGCATGAGTGACAGCATTTGCAACTTCTTCACCAAAACTGAGTTTAATAGATAATTTAGCTGTTTGATTCATGAGAAACCTCACTTTCTAATTGTGAGAGGAGTTGACGTGTCTGATAGTAAGTTTTTAGCGTGTGACAAGCAGAAAGAATGAGTTCGGGTATATCCGCATTTTCTTCATTCATGGCACTGACAAAGCTATTGTAAAGTTGTTCGGGAGGTAATTCCAGCTTTTCGATAGCTGTCCAGATGTCTTGAATAGAAAAGACGGGCTTTAAGCTAGTAATAGCTAGCAAGCGAGCCACTTGTAAAGAGTTATACTTTTTTTTGATGGGTTTAGGAATATAACCGTGTTTAACGTAATTATTGACCATTGAGGCTGTTAAGGTTACTTGAGGTTGATCAGTTGCTGCTAATATAGTCTGGTTAACATAACTCAGAACTTGGTCAAGATAGAGATCCAGCTGAGGTAGATTCTCCCATTTTGGAAAAGATGATTTCATATTTTCAACTTTCTTTCATCTAGTTTTTATAACTAGATTATAAAATATTAAAGATTAAATGTCAACTATTTATCTGAGATATGTTACAATGAAAATATGAAAATTTTAATTCCAACCGCAAAAGAAATGAATTTGGAGAGAGAAGTTGTAGATTCAGCCCCTCTTTCGGACAATAGCAGAGCTGTTCTGGCGGCTTTGAGGGCTTATTCCAGTCATGAACTTGCCCAACTTTACAAGGTCAGCCCAGAAAAAGCCCAGCAAGAATATAAAAACATTGAAAAATTAGCAAAAGGTCAGGCTGCCAGCTACCCAGCTCTTTATCTGTTTGACGGACTCATGTACCGCCATATCAAGCGGGACAATTTGACGGCAGCAGAGGAAGATTATCTGCGCCAGCATATTCTCATCACTTCCAGTCTCTATGGTGTCATTCCAGCCCTATCGCCTATTTCGCCTCACCGTTTGGACTTTATGGTCAAGCTGCAAGTGGCTGGGCAAAGCCTCAAGAAATTTTGGCAAAAGCCTTACGCGCAAGCGGTGGCAGGAGAAGACTGGCTGCTTTCTCTCTTATCCAGCGAGTTTGAGACCGTTTTTCCAAAGGCTATTCGCGATAAGATGATTCGGGTTAAGTTTTTAGAGGAAAAGGCAGGGGTCTTGAAAGTGCATTCGACCATTTCCAAAAAAGCGCGCGGACAATTTTTGACGGCTCTAATGGAGAAGAATATTACCAGCCTCGAGCAGATGAAACAACTAGAATTTACTGGTTTTTTCTATCGTCCAGACCTTTCTAGTGAGACAGAACTTGTATTTGTTAAGAAAAAATAGAAAAGCGACCATTGGTCGCTTTTTGTTGGTAGGATAAACAGATTTATTATTTTGCTTCAGTAGCTGAAATTAAAGCATCTGCCTGTGCTTGCAATTCAGCGAATTTGTCTTCGGCAACAGCCAATTTTCCGTCGCCCCATGCTTCTGGATTGATACTAACGCCCGTGAATGGCTCAACAACATTGGTACGGATGAATGGAAGCAAGCCGCGGTAGTACTTGAAGACTTCGTCTGGAGAAGCTCCGTTTGCGACTGAGGATACAGTGACCAATTTTCCGTTCAAGGCAGAAGGGCCAGTTGGGTCTGAAAGATCAAGAGCGCGAGACAACCAGTCAAGCAAGTTTTTCATTACGCCTGGGATAGACCAGTTGTAAACGGGTGAGAAAATCCAGATTGCGTCAGCAGCCAAGATTTCTTCGCGAGCTTTGGCAACAGCAGCTGGAGCCGGGCTTTCAAGGTCTTGGTTGAAGAAAGGCACTTGACTGTAGTCAAGATAAGAAACTTCCGCTTTGCCAGCAAGAGCTTTTTCAGCTTGCGCTGCTAATTGGTGGTTGAATGAGCCTTGGCGGAATGAACCGACGATAAATAATACTTTAGACATAAGAGTCTCCATTTCTTTTTTGTTGTATGCATATATGTTACAACAATTATCACTAGTTAGCAACAATTTAGCTCAAATTTTTAAATTTCTTTAAAATACGGATTAAATCTTCCTTATCCTGCTCGTTCAAAATTCCCAAAACATGCGAAATATTTTCTATGTGATAGGGAAGAACTTCCTCAATTTTTTGGCGTCCTAATGGAGTAAGTCCGATAAGAAAAGAACGCCGATCACTAGGATCGCAAGTTTTAAAAATCCAACCGTCTCTTACCATATTTTTGATAACGACAGTCATATTGCCAGAAGTAGCAAGCATTTTGTCAATGAGGTCTTGAATGCGAAGGTTGCCTTTGCTGTACAAAGTTTCGAGCACAGAGAACTGAGTAGGTGTTAATCCATGCTCTTTAATAACTAGATTTTCGTGTGTACTCACGGTTCGGGAAGCTTTATGGAGGACAATAGCTGTTTTGAGTGATAGCTGGTTTTGGTTTAGAAGTTCATTCATCATTTTCATAATGATATTTTATCACGATATAGTAAAAAAGCAAGAGCAAGAAAAATTCTAGTAAAGTAGGAGAATTTTTGGTATAATGATTGGGTGAAAAATAGAAGAAATAAAACTCCAAAGAGCTTGTTTTGGCAGTTAAGTATGGGCTCGGCCTTGCTATTGTTGTCTTTGATTATATCATTGGGAGTGATTGTCTATCTGGCTCAACTTCCTTATGCGGCGGCAAGGCAGGAAATAACTCGGATTGCGGGAAAAGAAGCAGGTATTAAGACGATAGAAAGTATTGATTTTTTCAATGCAAAGGAGAGCTATACTAGTTTGATTGGCAAAAATGTGAAGGGGCATGAAAAGGCTGTTCTTTTGGACAAAAAACAGCAGCAGGTTTACATTTATGATTTGAAGCAAGGACTCAGCCAAAAAGAGGCAGAAAAGATTGCGCATACTAAGGGTGTTAAGCAAATTGATAAGGTAACTTTTGGTCGCTTGAATGACAAGCCGGTTTGGGAAGTCAAATCGGGTGTTCACTATTATATCGTTAATTTTGAAAAGGCCATTACTTCGAAAGAGGAGGAATAATGAACTTAAAATTATCAAATCGCGTTTTAAATATGGAAGAAAGTGTGACCTTGGCGGCAGGAGCACGGGCCAAAGCTTTGAAAGCTCAAGGGCGAGACATTCTTTCGCTGACCTTGGGAGAGCCTGATTTTCTGACGCCTGAAAATATTCGCCATGCGGCAGTGCAGGCAATCGAAGACGGGCGAGCTAGTTTTTATACGGTGACCAGCGGTCTGCCTGAGTTGAAAGCTGCTATCGTTGATTATTTTGCCAAATACTATGGCTATCAGATTGAGCCCAATCAAGTGACGGTGGGGACAGGAGCTAAATTTTCTCTCTACACCTTCTTTATGAGCGTTATCAATCCTCTGGACGAAGTGATTATTCCGACGCCTTACTGGGTCAGCTATGCCGACCAGATTAAAATGGCGGAAGGGCAGCCAGTCTTTGTGGAAGCAAAGGAAGCCAATCGATTCAAAATAACGGTCGAGCAGCTGGAAGCTGCGCGGACGGACAAGACCAAGGTCTTGGTGCTCAATTCACCGTCTAATCCGACAGGTATGATTTATACGGCAGAGGAATTGCTGGCGATTGGAAATTGGGCAGTGGAGCATGATATTCTTATTTTGGCCGACGATATTTACGGTCGCTTGGTTTATAATGGCAATCAATTTACGCCGATTTCTAGTCTGTCGGAGGCAATTCGTAAGCAGACGATTGTCGTCAATGGTGTGTCCAAGACCTATTCTATGACTGGTTGGCGGATTGGTTACGCGGTTGGCGATGCGGAGATTATTGCAGCCATGACTAAGGTAGCAGGGCAAACGACTTCCAATCCGACAGCGGCAGCCCAATACGCTGCCATTGAAGCACTAGCTGGCTCACAAGATACCGTTGAGACCATGCGTCAAGCCTTTGAGAAGCGCCTCAATACCATTTATCCTTTGCTGGCTGAAGTACCGGGCTTTGAAGTGGTCAAGCCGCAGGGAGCCTTCTACCTGTTCCCAAATGTCAAAAAAGCCATGGAAATGAAAGGCTATACGGATGTGACCGACTTTACGACGGCTATTTTGGAAGAAGTGGGTGTTGCCTTGGTGACGGGTGCCGGCTTTGGCGCGCCAGAAAATGTGCGGCTCAGCTATGCGACCGACCTTGATACACTCAAGGAAGCGGTAGAGCGCCTCAAAAAATTTATGGAAAATTAAAGAGAAAAGAGAAAAAACGTGTCGAAAAAATACATTTCAATCATTGATGTCAAAGACCATGTCGGTCAAGAAATTACCATTGGCGCTTGGGTCGCCAATAAATCTGGCAAGGGCAAAATCGCTTTCTTGCAGCTGCGCGACGGAACGGCTTTCTTTCAAGCAGTCGCTTTTAAGCCCAACTTTATCGAAAAATTTGGCGAAGAAGAAGGCTTGGCAAAATTTGATACTATTAAAAAATTGAGCCAAGAAACTTCTGTCTTGGTGAAAGGAATTGTCAAGGAAGACGAGCGCTCTAAATTTGGCTACGAGCTGGATGTGACGGATCTTGAGGTCATTGGCGAGTCGACCGACTATCCGATTACGCCTAAGGAGCACGGGACGGACTTCCTCATGGATCACCGTCATCTGTGGCTGCGTTCGCGCAAGCAAATGGCTATGATGCAGATTCGTAATGCCCTGATTTATGCTTCTTACGAGTTTTTTGACCAAAATGGCTTTATCAAGTTTGATAGCCCGATTTTGTCTGGCAATGCTGCTGAAAATACGACAGAGCTTTTTGAGACCGACTATTTTGGCAATCCTGCCTTTCTCAGTCAATCAGGTCAGCTTTATCTAGAAGCGGGCGCTATGGCGCTAGGGCGGGTTTTCGACTTCGGACCTGTTTTCCGCGCTGAAAAATCCAAAACGCGTCGCCACTTGACCGAATTTTGGATGATGGACGCAGAGTATCCTTTTGTCACACATGACGAGTCTTTGGATTTGCAAGAAGCCTATGTCAAAGCCTTGATTCAGGGTGTGCTTGACCGTGCGCCACAAGCCTTGGACATCTTGGAACGCAACACGGACTTACTCAAAACCTATCTTGAGCAGCCTTTCAAGCGTGTCTCTTACGATGAAGCCATTGATCTGCTTCAGGAGCATGAAAATGACGAAGATGCCGACTACGAGCATATTGAGCGCGGCGAGGATTTCGGTTCACCGCATGAGACTTGGATTTCTAATTATTTTGGTCTGCCGACCTTTATCGTTAATTACCCGGCAAGTTTCAAGGCTTTTTATATGAAGCCTGTGCCTGGCAATGAAGACCGCGTGCTCTGTGCCGATCTCCTTGCGCCAGAAGGTTATGGCGAGATTATCGGCGGCTCTGAACGGGAGACGGATTACGATAAATTGCTAGAAAAAATCAAGGAAAATGGGCTGGATCCTAAAGACTACGACTGGTATCTCCAGCTGCGCCAATACGGCTCTGTCCCTCACGCAGGCTTTGGGCTGGGCTTGGAGCGCATGGTGACCTTTGTAGCAGGTACCAAGCATATCCGCGAAGCCATTCCCTTCCCACGCATGCTGCACCGAATTAAACCATAAAAGAAAGAAAATCCTAAGTTTAGCTATTAAATTTGGGATTTTTTCATCTCTTGAAAGGAGATGAAAACAGATATTATTTGAGTAAAAATTATGGTATAATGAAGTAAATACTACTTCAAGGAGAATCAATATGGCACAAGCAATTCATACAGATAAAGCCCCTGCAGCAATCGGACCTTATGTACAAGGAAAAATCGTTGGAAATCTTTTATTTGCCAGTGGTCAAGTTCCACTATCGCCAGAGACTGGTGAGATTATAGGTGAAACGATTCAGGAGCAAACTAAACAAGTGTTGTCAAACATCAAAGCGATTTTAGAAGAAGCAGGGACGGATTTTGACCATGTTGTTAAGACAACTTGCTTCCTTAGTGACATGAATGATTTTGTGCCATTTAACGAAATCTACGCAACGGCCTTTACCAAGGAATTTCCAGCTCGCTCTGCGGTGGAAGTTGCTCGCCTGCCACGTGATGTTAAGGTCGAAATCGAAGTAATTGCAGAATTGAAATAAGTTGGACGCTTGTCTAACTATCCTAAGCTAGAAAAGAAAGGAGCTCTCATGGCAGAAGGGAAAATTCAATTAGTTGTGGTGACTGGAATGAGTGGGGCAGGAAAAACGGTAGCGATCCAATCTTTTGAAGATCTGGGTTATTTTACTATTGATAATATGCCGCCTGCTCTTGTCTCTAAATTTATCCAGCTGGTGCAAGGAACAAAGGACGACAATAAAATTGCTCTGGTCGTGGATATGAGGAGCAGGTCTTTCTTTTCTGAAATCCAAGATGTTCTAAATGAGCTTGAAGACAATGAAGACTTGGACTTTAAAATTCTCTTCTTAGATGCGGCAGATAAGGAATTGGTGGCACGTTATAAAGAAACGCGCCGTAGCCATCCGCTAGCAGCGGACGGACGGATTTTGGACGGTATTAAATTGGAGCGCGAACTCTTATCGCCCTTGAAAAATATCAGTCAGAATGTGGTTGATACAACAGAAATCACTCCACGAGAGCTTAGAAAGACGATTGCAGAACAATTTTCTGGCGACCAAGATCAGCAGTCTTTTCGGGTCGAAGTGGTGAGTTTTGGCTTTAAATACGGCTTGCCTCTTGATGCGGATCTGGTTTTTGATGTGCGTTTTTTGCCCAATCCATATTATAAACCTGAGTTGCGCAATCAGACAGGACTTGATCAACCGGTCTATGACTATGTTATGGAACATCAGGCGTCAGAGGAGTTTTATCAACATTTGCTGGCTTTAATTGAGCCAATTTTACCTGGGTACCAAAAAGAAGGAAAGTCTGTCTTGACGATTGCTGTTGGCTGTACTGGTGGCCAACACCGCAGTGTGGCATTTGCCCATCGTCTAGCTAATGATTTAGCAAAAAATTGGCCGATAAACGAAAGTCATCGAGACAAAGATCGTCGAAAGGAGACGGTGAATCGTTCATGAGAAAGCCTAAAATTACAGTTATTGGTGGCGGAACGGGAATCTCTGTGATTTTAAACAGTCTGCGCAAAAAAGATGTGGAGATTGCTGCTATTGTGACGGTAGCCGATGATGGGGGAAGTTCTGGCGAGTTGCGTAAAAACATGCAACAGCTAACTCCACCAGGAGATTTACGAAATGTTCTTGTCGCTTTGTCTGACATGCCTCGTTTTTACGAGCGAGTTTTTCAATATCGCTTTGCTGACGAAGATGGTCCACTAGCTGGTCATCCGCTAGGAAATCTCATCATAGCTGGGATTTCTGAAATGCAGGGCTCAACCTACAATGCCATGCAACTCTTGACGAAATTTTTCCATACGACTGGTAAAATTTATCCGTCAAGTGATGATCCCTTGACGCTACACGCTGTTTTTACTGATGGTATTGAAGTGGCGGGTGAGAGCCATATTGCTGAGCATGAAGGCATGATTGATCACGTTTATGTGACAAAGACATTAGACGGTGGGAAGCCTGAAGCGAGCCGTAAGGTAGTGCAAACGATTATGGAAAGTGATATGGTGGTGCTAGGTCCGGGATCTCTGTTCACCTCCATTTTACCCAATCTGGTCATAGAAGAAATCGGCCAAGCACTGCTAGAGACAGAAGCCGAGGTGGCTTACGTTTGCAATATCATGACTCAACGTGGGGAAACGGAGCATTTCAGTGATAGCGACCATGTGGCGGTACTTCAGAGTCACCTAGGGCGACCCTTTATTGATACCGTTTTGGTCAATATCGAACAGGTACCAAAAGAATATATGAATAGCAATCAATTTGATGAATACTTGGTTCAGGTTGAACATGATTTTGTTGGGCTTTCTGCACTGGTGCCACGCGTTATCTCGTCAAATTTCCTACGTTTGGAGAATGGCGGAGCCTTTCATGATGGGGATTTGCTGGCTGATGAGCTTATGCAGATTATCAAGGTGCGCAAATGAGTTTTACCATCCAAGTTAAAGAAGAACTCCTAGGGATTAATCAACCGCAAAAGAGTGAGTTGGCAGCGATTATCAAGTTGTCAGGCAGTCTTGGGATTGCTACGGCTGGTTTGAATTTATCTGTTACGACAGAAAATGCCAAAATTGCTCGTCACATCTACGAATTGCTGTTACACTTTTATCAAGTGAAAGCCGAAATTCGCCATCATCAGAAAACAAATTTACGAAAAAATCGGGTCTATACTGTTTTTTTAGACAATGGTGTAGAGGAGATCTTGGCGGATTTACAGTTGGCAGATTCTTTTTTTGGAATTGAAACAGGGATCTCCGAGCAGATTTTAGCTGACGAAGAAGCCAGCAGAGCCTATCTGCGGGGAGCTTTTCTCTCAAATGGCAGCATTCGTGATCCAGAATCGGGTCGCTATCAGCTAGAAATCGTCTCTGTCTATCTGGACCACGCCGAGGACTTGGCTAGCTTGATGCAGCATTTTCTTCTACCAGCAAAGACAATTGAGCGTAAGCGTGGTGCAGTGACCTATCTCCAACGTGCAGAAGATATCATGGATTTTCTCATCGTAATCGGTGCGATGGAGGGGATGCAGACCTTTGAAGGAATCAAACTTTTGCGTGAAACCCGCAACGACCTTAACCGTGCAAACAATGCTGAAACTGCCAATATTGCGCGCACAGTTGCTGCAAGTGTGAAGATTATTCACAATATAGCCAAGATTAGAGATAGTATCGGTCTAGAAAGTCTGCCGCTAGATTTGCAGGAAGTTGCACATCTACGCCTGCAGCACCCTGACTATTCTATTCAGCAGTTGGCCGATAGCTTGACAAAGCCTCTGACCAAGAGTGGTGTCAATCACCGCCTGCGTAAAATTAATAAGATTGCAGAAGAATTATAAAACCTCAGATTTTATTTGATCTGAGGTTTTTGTGTATAACATTAAAATGATCTGAATCTATTTGCGGAAGAACTTATCTGAGTTTATAGACTTGTTGAATGTTTCGGCTGAACTTTTTGGTCTGGGTAAATGTAGTTCATGGCATTGTTGACAGCGGTAGGAGCTTCACCTAAACCTGTCGCTATTAAATCAACCTTGCCCTCGTAACTGCAACAATCGCCAATTGCATAAATGCCTACGAGAGAGCTTTCTTGCTTACTATTTACAATGATTTTGTGGCGATTTAGCTCCAGCCCCCAATTTTTGAGATTGCCAACAGACGACTTAAAGCCGTAATTGACAAAGAGATGGTCGAGCGGAATCAGTTCTGTTTCTTGGCTTTTCACTTTTGAGATTTCTAGGTGGGTCAAATGCCCGTTTGCGCCGATTAGTTTGCTTGGCACATAAGGAGTTTTAATGCTTACATTAGAATTTTTTAGCTCGGAAACGCTGTGCTCCAGAGCACGGAAATTGTCTCTCCGGTGGATGATAGTGGTTGGTGCGATCTTTTCAAAAGCGAGCGACCAATCGACAGCAGAGTCGCCACCACCTAGCACAACAACTTGTTTATCTGCATATTGTTGGATATTGGCTACGTGATAGTGAATATTGTCAAATTCCTCAGCGCCTTCTAGTTCCAAAGCGCGTGGTTTAAAGGCGCCACCACCCATAGCGATAATGATCGTTTTTGACTGATGTTGCCCTTTATTTGTCTTAATAGTGAAAAGATCATTTTTTTTGACGATGTCTTCTGCCGTTTCATTGAGGCAAATATCCGTTTCAAAGGTCTCCAACTGCTCAATCAAACGATTAGTTAGTTCTTCGCCAGTCAGATTGATAAAGGCTGGAACATCAAGTATTTTCTTTTCAGGATAGAGAATAGCGGGTTGTCCGCCAAGCTGTGGAAGAGAATCAATCAGTTTGACACGAGCTTTTCGCATATGAGCATAAAAGGCTGCAAAAAGTCCAACAGGACCGCCACCAATAATGGTAATATCATAAATTTCAGACATGAATTTCTCCTCGGTTAAAATAAAACTATTTCTAGTCTATCATATTTTGAGGCAAATGGCATGGTTTTGGAGAGGAAATTCTATTTTCTCTGATTGATTTGACATTTTTTGAAAGTTTTTGATAGAAAATGCTTGACTTTTATCTAAAACTGAGTATAATGAAAACTGTAAACGATTGCAGGGAGGTGTTATTATCTTAAAATCAGAGCGTAAGCAGGTGATTTTGGATACCGTTAACCGTGACCGCATTGTATCTCTGGAAAGTTTGGTACAGATGCTTTCGACCTCTGAATCCACCGTTCGTAGGGATTTGGATGAACTTGAGAGTGAACATAAACTTCGTCGAGTTCATGGTGGTGCAGAAAGTTTGCAGCCGCTTCAGGCTGAAGAAACCAATCAGCAAAAATCTATCAAAAACGTTCAAGAAAAACTTCGTGTTGCACGAAAAGCAGCGACTTATATTCAGGATTATGATGTGATTTTTATTGATGCTGGAACAACCAATGAGCTGTTAGTTAATGAGATTCAGGCACAAAAGGTAACGGTTGTCACTAATTCTATTCACCATGCGACTCAACTTGTTGAGCGAGGAATAGATACAGTTATTATCGGGGGGTTAGTTAAGAGCGCCACAGACGCAAGTATTGGGGGAGCAGCACTAAACCAGATTGGTCAACTGAATTTTGATAAGGCTTTTATCGGAATGAATGGAATTGATGAAGGTTTTTTCACTACTCCAGAAATGGAAGAAGGCGCGATTAAGCGAGCGATTTTAGAAAACGCCAAACAGACCTATGTGCTGGTGGATCATTCTAAAATTGGACAAACTTCTTTTGTTAAGGTGGCACCTGTTGCTAGAGCAAGTATCATTACCAATAAATCCGATGGAGAACTTATTAAAAAGCTAAAAGGAAAGACAGAGGTAATCGAGGCATGATTTATACAGTCACACTTAACCCTTCTATTGACTACATTGTCCGTCTGGACGAGGTCAAGGTCGGTAGTGTAAATCGCATGGACAGCGATGATAAATTTGCCGGCGGCAAGGGTATCAACGTTAGTCGGGTGCTCAAGCGCCTAGGCATTGACAGTACAGCGACTGGTTTTATCGGTGGTTTTACTGGTAAGTTTATTACAGATATTCTTGAAAGTGAGAAAATTGCAACGAATTTTGTTCAAGTAGCAGAAGATACGCGTATCAATGTCAAGATTAAGGCGGATGCAGAAACGGAAATCAATGGCACAGGGCCAACGATTGCTCCTGAAAATTTGGCGGATTTGGAAAGCATTCTTTCTTCCCTGACCGCAGAAGACACCGTCGTTTTTGCTGGCAGCAGTCCTAAAAATTTGGGCAACGCTATCTACAAGGAGCTCATCGGTTTGGCTCGTAAGACAGGGGCGCAGGTTGTCTGCGACTTTGAGGGACAGACACTTCTCGACTCTTTGGACTTCCAGCCGCTTTTAGTCAAACCAAATAATCATGAACTGGGCGATATTTTCGGTGTGACCCTGACAGACTTGCCAGACATCGAAAAATACGCGCGTCAGCTTTTGGACAAGGGAGCGCAGCAGGTCATTATTTCTATGGCGGGCGACGGGGCTCTTTTGGTCACTCGAGACGGCTCTTACTTCGCTAAACCTATCAAGGGCACAGTGAAAAATTCTGTCGGCGCTGGCGACTCCATGGTGGCTGGCTTTACAGGAGAATTGGTGCGGACAGGCGACGTCCTTTCAGCTTTCAAATGGGGAGTGGCTTGCGGAACGGCAACTACCTTCTCAGACGACTTAGCAAGCGCTGATTACATTAACGAAATTTATGGAAAAGTAGAGGTAGAAAAACTATGAAAATTCAAGACTTACTGAATAAGAATGTCATGATTTTAGATTTGCAGGCGACTGAAAAAATAGCTGCCATTGAAGAAATGATTCACAAACTGGTAGACCAAGGTGTGGTAACAGACTTTGAAGCTTTCAAAGAAGGAATTTTAGCACGTGAAGCCTTGACTTCAACGGGGCTCGGTGACGGGATTGCCATGCCCCACAGCAAAAATGCAGCGGTTAAAGAAGCGACAGTTCTCTTTGCTAAGTCAAACAAGGGTGTGGACTATGAGAGTTTGGACGGTCAACCAACTGACCTTTTCTTCATGATTGCAGCGCCAGAAGGTGCCAACGATACGCACTTGGCAGCCTTGGCTGAGTTGTCCCAATACTTGATGAAAGATGGCTTTGCTGATAAATTGCGCCAAGTGACTTCTCCTGACGAAGTGTTTGCGCTCTTTGACAGTGCTGAAGAAAAAGCAGAAGAGCCCGCAACTGTTGAGCCTGCTGCTGAGGGGAGCGACTTCCTCGTTGCAGTTACTGCTTGTACGACAGGGATTGCCCATACTTATATGGCACAAGAAGCCTTGCAAAAAGTGGCTGCTGAGCTGGGCGTTGGTATCAAGGTCGAAACCAACGGTGCCAGCGGTATTGGCAACAAACTGACAGCAGAAGACATCGCTAGGGCCAAAGGTGTTATCGTTGCGGCTGACAAGGCAGTGGAAATGGAACGCTTTGACGGTAAACCATTGGTACAGCGCCCTGTTGCAGACGGTATCAGAAAGACAGAAGAGTTGATTAACTTAGCTCTTTCTGGCCAAGCACCAATTTATCATGCCAGCCACAAGGGAGAAGCTGCTTCAACGACTTCTTCAGCTGGTGCAGGTCTTTACAAGCACTTGATGAGCGGTGTCAGTCAAATGTTGCCATTCGTTATCGGTGGCGGTATCTTGATTGCTCTTGCTTTCCTCTTTGACCAATTTATGGGTGTGCCACAAGACCAGTTGGCTCAGCTAGGTAGTTACCACGAAATTGCAGCCCTCTTTAAGAGCATTGGTGGCGCAGCCTTTGGCTTTATGCTTCCAGTTCTTGCGGGTTACATTGCTTACTCAATCGCTGAAAAACCAGGTCTTGCTCCTGGATTTGTGGCAGGTGCTCTAGCAGCGTCAGGTGCGGCTTTTGGTAAAGTTCCTTTTGCTTCAGGAGGAAAAGAAACTTTAGCTTTGGTTGGTATTCCGTCCGGTTTCCTTGGAGCTCTTGTTGGTGGTTTCCTGGCTGGTTATGCGGTTAATTTCCTTAAGAAAGCCCTCAAAGGCTTGCCAAAATCGCTGGAAGGTATCAAATCAATCCTGCTCTATCCACTTCTTGGTACAGCAGTGACAGGCTTCCTTATGCTTGCGGTCAATATTCCAATGGCTGCAATCAATACTGGCTTGAACGGTTTCCTTGAAGGCCTAAGCGGAACATCAGCTGTCCTTTTGGGACTGGTCGTTGGTGGAATGATGGCAATCGACATGGGTGGACCTTTCAACAAGGCGGCCTACATCTTTGGTACAGGTACCTTGGCAGCGACTGTCTCAACGGGTGGTTCAGTCGTTATGGCAGCCGTTATGGCAGGTGGTATGGTTCCTCCGCTCGCGGTCTTTGTCGCAACTCTGCTCTTTAGAAATAAATTCACCGAAGAAGAACGCAACTCAGGTATTACCAATATTGTTATGGGTCTGTCCTTCATTACAGAAGGTGCTATTCCATTTGGTGCTGCTGACCCAGCGCGCGCCATTCCAAGTTTTGTCGCAGGTTCTGCTCTTACAGGTGCCTTGGTCGGTCTGGCAGGTATCAAGCTCATGGCGCCACACGGTGGTATCTTCGTTATTGGTCTAACAACCAATCCGCTTCTTTACCTGCTCTTTGTTCTAGTCGGAGCAGTAGTCAGCGGTATCCTCTTTGGAGCACTTCGTAAACCATTGAAATAATTAATCAAATCGTCTCGTAAGAGGCGATTTTTTTGTCTGGCTTTGGTTTTCTAGGCTTCATAAATATGGTATAATGGAGAGAATACACAAAGGAATAGAAACACTGATGAATATTGAAGATTTTAGAAAACGACAGGAGAAAATCCGTAATTTCTCCATTATTGCCCATATTGACCACGGAAAATCAACCTTGGCAGACCGCATTTTGGAGGCGACCGAAACAGTGTCTAGCCGCGAAATGCAGGCGCAGCTCCTCGACAGTATGGACTTGGAGCGCGAACGTGGCATTACCATTAAGCTCAACGCTATCGAGCTCAATTATAAGGCCAAAGACGGTGAAACCTACATTTTCCACCTGATTGATACGCCGGGGCATGTGGATTTTACCTATGAAGTGTCGCGCTCGCTAGCTGCCTGCGAAGGGGCGGTCTTGGTCGTTGACGCAGCGCAAGGGATTGAGGCGCAGACCTTGGCTAATGTCTATCTGGCGCTGGATAACGATTTGGAAATCCTGCCAGTCATCAATAAAATCGACCTGCCAGCGGCAGACCCAGAGCGTGTGCGGACAGAAATCGAAGACGTCATCGGGCTGGACGCTAGCGAAGCAGTGCTTGCCTCCGCCAAGTCTGGTATCGGAATTGAGGAGATTTTGGAGCAGATTGTGGAGAAGGTGCCTGCACCGACAGGAGATGTGGCAGCTCCGCTCAAAGCCTTGATTTTTGACTCGGTTTATGACAGCTACCGCGGTGTGATTTTGCAAGTCCGCGTCATGGACGGTCTTGTCAAGCCGGGCGATACGATTGAGCTCATGAGCAATGACAAGACTTTCGATGTGACCGAGGTTGGGATTTTTACGCCCAAGGCAGTGGGTCGTGATTATTTGGCGACGGGTGATGTCGGCTATATCGCAGCTTCTATCAAGACAGTGCAAGATACGCGGGTCGGAGATACCGTGACCTTGGCAAACAATCGAGCAGAGGAAGCTCTTCACGGCTACAAGCAGATGAATCCAATGGTTTTTGCCGGTCTCTACCCTATCGAGTCCAACAAATACAACGACCTGCGTGAGGCGCTGGAGAAATTGCAGCTCAACGATGCCAGTCTTCAATTCGAGCCTGAAACCTCGCAGGCGCTGGGCTTTGGTTTTCGTTGTGGTTTCTTGGGCTTGCTGCACATGGACGTTATTCAGGAACGTTTGGAACGCGAGTTTAATATCGACCTCATCATGACAGCGCCTAGCGTTATTTATCAGGTCAATCTGACCGACGGCGATAGCCTAGAAGTGTCCAATCCAAGCGAATTTCCGGACCCAACCAAGATTGATTCGATTGAGGAGCCTTATGTTAAGGCGCAGATTATGGTACCGCAGGAATTTGTCGGAGCCGTTATGGAATTAGCGCAGCGCAAGCGTGGCGATTTTGTGACTATGGATTATATCGATGAAAATCGGGTCAATGTCATCTACCAAATTCCGCTGGCAGAGATTGTTTTTGACTTCTTTGACAAACTCAAGTCTTCTACCCGCGGTTATGCTAGTTTTGATTATGAGATTTCCGAATACCGCAAGTCCAGTCTAGTCAAAATGGATATTTTGCTCAATGGTGACAAGGTCGATGCGCTTAGCTTCATTGTCCACAGAGAATTTGCCTATGAGCGCGGCAAGCTGATTGTTGAAAAATTGAAGAAAATCATTCCGCGCCAGCAATTTGAAGTGCCAATCCAAGCCGCTATCGGTCAAAAAATCGTGGCAAGAACGGACATCAAAGCCCTGCGCAAGAATGTCCTTGCCAAGTGTTATGGTGGTGACGTTTCCCGTAAGCGCAAGCTCCTCGAGAAGCAAAAAGCTGGTAAAAAGCGCATGAAAGCAATCGGTAGCGTCGAAGTACCACAAGAAGCCTTCCTCAGCGTCCTTTCCATGGATGAGGAGTAGGAAATGCGTGAAGGTGCAAGAGAGTATGAAACTGGGAGTGGGACAGAACTCATTCCTTAAAAGGAATAGTTCGTTGTCCCACCCCCGCGATGCCTATTAGGCTTGTGCGGAGTCTGTAAAGACGAACGAAGAAGCCAAGAGGTTACCGCGTCTTGCAGATAATCCGAATTAATTTTAGAGGCTGAGAACTATTGTCCCAGCCTCTTGATATAATAAGAATGATTTGATGGTATGTGAGGAGCAAAATGAAACTACTGTATACGGATATTCGGAATCCTTTAACTCCTATTTTAGTAGGAGAGGCCCAGCGCTTAGTGGCTGAGGGGCGGCGTGTTTTTTACATCGCTCCCAATTCTTTATCCTTTGAAAAAGAACGGGCCGTTCTAGAAAAATTGGAAGGAAGAGCTTCTTTTGCTATTACAGTGACACGTTTTGTGCAGATGGCGCGTTATTTGATTTTAAATGACACCAGCCAACGTAAGGGACTGGATGATGTAGCTCTGAGTATGCTTTTCTTTAAAATTTTATCTGAACTGGGTGAGCAAGCTCTCAAGGTTTTCGGACGAATCAAACGAGACCCAGCTTTTATTCAGCAACTGGTTGAGCTTTATCATGAGTTGCAGACTGCACAAATGACTTTCTCAGATTTAGAATTACTGGACAGTCCGGAGAAGCGAGCTGATTTGATGACCATTTTTATGGAAGTAGAAAAAGCCATGTTAGAGCAGGAATTGGCAACCACTTCGCCACTGAATGATCTGATGCGAAAGATTGAGGCAGAGCAAGTGGAGACAGACTTAAGCAAGCTAGCTTTGGTTATTGATGGTTTTACTCGTTTTTCAGCAGAGGAAAGTGCTTTAATTAGCTTATTTCAGCGCAAGGGTGTAGAAATCGTAATTGGCGCTTATGCTAGTAAAAAAGCCTATCAAGCTAGTTTTATTGAGGGAAATCTTTATCAGGCTAGTGTGCTTTTCTTGCGCGATTTAGCAGTGAATTTTCAAACGAAGCCAGTTTATGTAGAAGCAAATCAAGGGTTAGCCCCTTTTACAAAAATTTCTCGACAGTTTGAAAGTTGCTATGATTTTAGTCAATCAGAGGAAAATTTAGATGAAGCGGAACGTTCTGTTTTGCACCTATGGAATAAAGGCAATTCAAAAGAAGAATTAGAGGCAGTGGCACAGGATATTCGTAAGAAAGTGCATAATGGCGCTCGTTATAAGGATTTTCGGCTACTTTTAGGAGATGTAGAGTCTTATCGTCTGCAGCTTGGAACTATTTTTGAACAGTATGAGATTCCTTTTTACTTGGGAAGAAAGGAGTCTATGGCAGCTCATCCCTTAGTCCATGTTGTAGAAAGTTTGGAGCGACTGAAACGTTATAACTTTAGGCGAGAGGACTTGCTCAATCTTCTTAAAACGGGTCTTTACGGACAATTTGCTCAGGCAGATGTGGATAAGTTCGAGCAGTATTTGCGCTACGCTGATATTAATGGACAGGCTAAGTTTTCTCACGATTTTACTGCTAATGACGGGAACAAGTTTGATTTGACACATTTGAATGCTCTGCGTGTGGCAATTGTGCAACCCTTACTAGATTTTTTCAAGACGCGGCGTCAATCAGCAGGGGCATTGCTTGAGAAATTTACGAACCTATTAATCACTAGTCGTTTATCTGAAAATTTGTCGCTTTTAATCAAGGATGAACCTGCCTTTATGGTTGAGCGACACGAGGAAGTTTGGAAAGCATTTTGTCATATTTTAGAGCAAGTGGAGGAAGTTTTTTCGGAAAGCCAGTTGACTGTTGACGATTTTTTGGCTTTGGTGCGTTCAGGCATTTTAGCTGCCGATTATCGCACAGTTCCTGCCACAGTTGACGTCGTGACAGTCCAGTCTTACGATTTGATTGAGCCACGATCAGCAGCTTATGTTTATGCTGTTGGTCTGACTCAGGGAAATTTTCCAAAAATCGTACAAAATACCAGCCTCTTATCAGATGAAGAACGACAATTTATTAATGAACAATCGGCTGAGACCAGTAAACTTCAGATTGCCAGTCAGGAAAATCTGCAAAAAAATCATTTTACAGCGATTTCTTTGCTTAATGCAGCAGAAAAAGAGCTTGTTTTGTCTGTGCCGCAGTTTGTACAAGAAAGTGAAGACACCATATCTCCTTACATCAAAGAATTATTGGCTTTAGGCTTTCCTTTTGAAAAAAATACAACTGATTTTGATATGGGAACTTATCGCGGCTTGCTTTCGCGTTTGGTTGAGCAATATCAGACAGATATTTCAGACGTATGGAATGAAGAAGAACAAACTTTCTGGATAGTGGCTGGGCGTGTATTGAGGCGTAAACTGGAGCAAGAAGGGCTTGAAATACCAGTCTTAACAGGAAAGCCAAAAAGTCAACCTTTGGAACAGGAAACTTTAAATAGGCTTTACCCTGCTGACCAAGCACTAGAGTTGTCAACATCTAGTTTAACCGAGTTTTATCGCAATCAGTATAGTTTTTTCCTCAAATATATTTTACGTTTGCAAGAGGAAAATAGCATTCATCCAGATGTTCGAGCTCATGGGAATTTTTTACATCGGGTCTTTGAACGCGTCATGCATGGGGCTGACAGTCAGTCTTTTGATGAGCGCCTAGCAAGAGCAATTGCTGAGACAGAGCAAGAGCAGCCCTTTCAGTTCTTATATGAAGAAGACAATGAAAGTCGTTTTGCGCGTGAATTGTTAACTGAAACGGCATATGCAACGGGGCAAATCTTGAAGGAAAGAGGAAATATCGTTCCCCTTCGAGAAGAATTTTCTTTTGGTAATGATCAAACTTTTTTGACTTTGGAAGAAGGACGAAAACTTTCTATCAGAGGGAAAATTGACCGCGTTGATCAACTGCTGAGTGATCAGAGTTTAGGGGTAGTTGACTATAAATCAGGTGCTAAAAATTTCGATTTCAAGGACTTTTTCAATGGGCTAAATTCCCAATTAGTAACCTACTTGGAGGCTTTGCGGCAAGAAAAATTGACGTCTACTAGTGATTTCTTTGGAGCTATGTACTTGCATATGACTGACCC
This sequence comes from Streptococcus massiliensis DSM 18628, assembly GCF_000380065.1. Taxonomy (GTDB): domain Bacteria; phylum Bacillota; class Bacilli; order Lactobacillales; family Streptococcaceae; genus Streptococcus; species Streptococcus massiliensis. The sequence continues at coordinate 68,169 of NZ_KB904387.1, forward strand.
ACAAATCAAACTAAGCGAAACCAGATCTATGGGAGACATTGTGGCTAAAGCGGAAAAAGAATTGGAGTACAAGGGACTCTTTTTGGCGGATAAGGTGGCTGAGTTGACAGGTCCATATGAGAAAAATAAAGTACGGATTCTCAGTCGGGAGGATTTAGAAGTGTTGTTGGCTTACAATGATTTACTTTATAAAGCGGCAGCTCAACAGATTTTAGCAGGACATTTTGCGATTAATCCTTACACAGAAGACGGACGTTCGATTGCACCTTTTGTTGAGCAACATAAGGCCATTACAGGATTTGAAGCCAATCATCATTTCAGTCAGGCACGGAAATTATCAAAACTGAATCAAAATGTAAGAGGTGACAAGCTCCGTCAAGCTTGGATAGACAAGATGAAAGAGAAGTTAAGTAAATGAAAAAAATTCCCTTTTTGACACAGGCAGAGATTGTAGACTTGCAGGCGGCTGAACAGGTGTCGGATAAAGTACAAAAGCGTACACCTGAACAGATTGAGGCTATTTATAGCAGCGGCGAAAATATTTTAGTATCTGCCTCAGCGGGTTCTGGAAAGACTTTTGTCATGATTGAACGAATTTTGGATCAGATCCTGCGAGGAGTAGAAGTAGGTCAGTTATTTGTTTCTACTTTTACGGTTAAGGCAGCGGGTGAGCTGAAAGAGCGGCTTGAAAAGAAACTTCAAACCGCGATGAATCAGACGACTGATGATGAACTCAAGCGTCATCTGGCACAACAATTAGGTCAAGTTTCTACAGCAGATATAGGAACCATGGATGCCTTTGCTCAAAAGTTGATCAATCAACATGGCTATTTATTAGGCATAGCCCCGCACTTTCGGATTTTGCAGGATGCAAGTGAACAACAAATACTAAAGAATGAAGTGTTTGCTAGTTTATTTGACCAGTATTATGACAGTGATCAGGCAGAACTATTTAAGAAATTAGTCAAAAATTTTGCAGGAAATCGCAAGAATAGCAACGGATTTCGTACACAAGTCTACACAATCTATACTTTTCTGCAATCAACAGCTGATCCGCAGACTTGGCTGGCAGAAACTTTTCTCAAAGGAAATCAGGAAATTGATAGTGCAAAGCTATCTGAAGAGCTCTTGCAGGCTGTCGCTGCTGGAATTTATGATTTAGAGGATTTTCTTAAGACACATTTGACTTATGAAGCAGAAGCTTTTGGCAAAGCTAAATATCTGGAAAATATTCAGACTGTCTTAGACAAAATTTCGGAACTTAGTCTTATACCCAATCGCGAGGAATTACAGGCTTGTTTGAGCGCAATTTTACAAGTTGCCAAGGGAAACTCCCTGACGAATTTGTCTAAAAAAGAAGAGCTGCTTGAGCTAAAGACAGCCTATAATAATCGCAAAAATGAGAAAATTGCACATCTTCGTGACCTAGAGCAGGAGCTGTACCTGTTTGAATTTCAAGCAACGTATCAAAAAGAAACCCTGCCTTTACTGGCACTTTTACGAGATTTTGTGGCAGATTTCTCTGAGCAATATTTAACTCGAAAAATAGCTGAAAATGCTTTTGAGTTTTCGGATATTAGCCACTTTGCCATTCAACTTTTGGAAACATTTCCCAAAGTGGCAAAAGCCTACCGTGACAAGTACCATGAGGTTATGGTCGACGAATACCAAGACACCAATCATATTCAAGAGAGAATGTTGGAGCTTTTGTCAAATGGGCATAATCGTTTCATGGTAGGAGATATCAAGCAGTCTATTTACCGTTTTCGTCAGGCTGATCCGCAAATTTTTAGCAGTAAGTTTAAACTTTATCAGGAAAATCCACAAGCGGGTAAATTAATCGTTCTTAAAGAGAATTTTCGTTCTCATAAGAGTGTTTTGGCTGCGACTAATAGCCTATTTAAACGACTGATGGACGAAGAAGTAGGAGAAATTGATTATAACGAAAGCCATTATTTGTTAGCAGGTAGCCCGAAGCAAGAAGAGGAGAAACCAGAAAACCAAACTGAATTTTTAATATATGATACCGACGAAAAGACGAATGACTCAGACATGGCTCCGGGTGAAGTTCTCCTTGTCATCAAAGAAATTATTCGCTTGCACAATCAAGGGGTGGCTTTTAAAGATATCACTCTTTTGGTGCCGTCTCGGACTCGCAATGATTTGATTACGCGGACATTTGAAGAGTACGGCATTCCCTTGGTCAGTGATAGCGGTGAGACGAATTACTTAGAAGCAGTTGAGGTGATGGTTATGCTAGACACCTTGCGCACGATTAATAATCCTCTCAATGACTATGCTCTGGTTGCTCTTCTTAAGTCGCCGATGTTTCAGTTTACCGAGGATGAGTTGACACGGATTGCTCTGCAAAAGAGGAAAAAAAGATCAGATGGTCAGGAAATTTTAAGGCAGATAAATCTCTATCAAGCTCTGCAAGCAACCCTCACATACAGTGGCGCTTATCCTGACTTGATCACAAGTCCTTTGTATGAAAAAATCCAGCGTTTTGATACATATCTGTTGAAATGGCGGCATTTTTCCAAGACTCATTCCCTCTATGAGCTGATTTGGCAGATTTACAAGGATCGCCTTTACTACGATTATGTAGGAGCTCTTCCTAACGGTGCGGGGCGTCAGGCCAATCTTTATGCCTTGTCTCTCCGAGCTAATGATTATGAAAAAACAGGATTTAAAGGCTTGTCTCGCTTTATCGCAATGATTGACAAAATTTTAGAAAGTCAGAATGATCTTGCTAGTGTTGTGACGCCTGCTCCACAAGATGCTGTTAGTCTAATGACTGTTCATAAGAGTAAAGGATTAGAGTTCGACTATGTCTTCCTCTTGAATATGGACAAAACTTTTAATAGATTGGACACTACAGCCCCGCTTATTCTTAGTCGGAAACAGGGGATTGGGATTAAATATTTAGCCAAACTTCCTCTTCCAACAAAGGGAAAATCGCTTCTTTCAAATGTGAATATTCAACTAGATACTTTTCTTTATCAGGCAAATAAAAAAGAGTTAAAATTAGCAGCTTTATCCGAGCAGATGCGCCTACTCTATGTAGCTATGACACGGGCTGCCACCAAACTCTATCTGGTCGGAAAAGGCAGTCAAAAAGCTTTAACTGATAGATACAATGACAAGCGTGAAAATGGTCGTTTAGCAGCCAGCACTCGGTCAAATTTAAGTAGTTTTCAAGATTGGGTTTTAGCTATTCAGCAGGCATTTTCAGGTGAAAACTTACATTGGGAGTTCCGCTTTGTCAGTGACGAAGATTTAAAAGCAGAAAAAATAGGTCAATTAGATCTACCAGTTCTACCTTTGGATGACCTCACTCATAATCGCCAGTCAGAAAATATTGCACGGGGACTGGATATAATGGAGAGTGTCGAACGCCTTAATCAGCGCTATCGAGCTGCAATCGAGTTGCCCACTGTGCGGACGCCAAGCCAGATTAAAACGCTTTATGAGCCAGTTATGAAAAGTGATGGTTTACAAATTATGGTTGGGAAAAGTAGTCAGCCCGATTTTAGTTTGCCACATTTTGGTAAGCAAAATAAGGTTACGGGTGCTCAAATTGGGAGTGCTGTTCATGAACTCATGCAGCGTTTACCTTTGACTCAGCCCATGACTAAGGATTTGATTGAAGAAACTCTTACATATGTCCAAGCTGATCAGGCGGTTAAAGAAAAGATTGATGTGGATAATATTCTTGCTTTTTTTGAAACCGATTTGGGGCAGTTGATTTTAGAAAAGCAAGATTTGGTTCGACGTGAAGCACCTTTTGCTATGTTGAAAAAGGACGAAGCGAGCGGTGAGGATTTTGTCGTGCGGGGAATTATTGATGGTTATATTGAGTTGGGCGACCGTATCATTCTCTTTGACTACAAGACTGATAAATATAAACACCCTTGCGAAATGGTTGAACGTTACCGTCAACAAATGAACCTTTATGCTGAGGCGCTGCACCAGTCTTACGGTATAGACGAAGTTGAAAAGTACTTAATTTTGTTGGGCGGAGAGCGAATTGAAGTAGAAGAAGTGGACGGAGGGGAAGATTAATATGCGCGACAACCACTTACACACCAATTTTTCCTATGATTGCGAGACGGATTTTCGCGATTATTTGGAGCATTATGACGGCGAAATTGTGACCACCGAGCATTTTGACCTGTCCAATCCCTACGGCGGCAAATCTTGCGACGATGTACCCGATTATGAGGCCTATTCTTTGAAAATAGCAGAGCTCAAGCGCCAGTACGGTGACCGAATTAAAAAAGGGATTGAAATCGGCTATTTTGCACCGCGCGAAGCGGACATTCTAGCCTATCTGGCGGACAAGGACTACGATTTGAAGCTCTTGTCAGTCCACCACAATGGTCGTTTCGATTATCTGGAGGATGCCGTTTTTGACCTAGATAAAAAGGTCTTTATCCCTCAGTATTTTGCGGATTTGGAGCAGGCAATCGAGCGAGTTCCCGCCCACGTTTTGGCACATTTTGATTATGGCATTCGCAAATTGCAAATGAGCGTCGAAGAGTTGAAATCTTTTGGGCCTGAGCTGCGGCAGCTTTTTCAGAAAATGATTGATTATGATCTTGCTTTCGAGCTCAACAGTAAGTCCATGTATTTATATGGAAACGAAGACCTTTATCGCTATGCCTTACAGCTCGTGCAAGAGCTAGGCGGACAGAAGTTCTCGGTCGGCTCAGACGGTCATCGATTGGAGCATTTTCGTCTTCATTTTGATAAAATAGAGGCACTCTTGTTAGAGTTTGGTATTAGTCAAGCACAAATTTTATAAAAAATATCCCTAAGTTATATAGCTTAGGGATAATATTTTTTGACAATTTCATTGACTTAAAGATACTGCATTATTAGTCTGCTATGGCAGCAGATTCAGCTTCGGCAGGAAGTTTTATTTCTTTGACCTTGTTAATGTTTGAATAAGTGACTTCCATGGTCATATGTGCTTTGCTTCCACTAGCTTCAATATCAGATTCCATGGTAACAGAAACGGGATTCTTGGTCTTCTTATTAATAACATAAGTAATATGAGTATTACTGAAAGTGGCATTACTTGCAGCAGAATTTGCTGAATTAATAGCTCCTAGCTGCTTTTTGAATACTTCTTGCAGAGCTTTACTTGCGTCTGGAATGTTAATGACATAGTTGCCATCTTTTTCTTCTATTTTTATACTATCAATAGATTTTTCTAATGCCTTAAAGTATTCCTTATTGTAAACTGCATTAGACTGGTCGGTTATTTGTGAAAGTTGAGCAGATGCATCTTGTTTAACCCAAGTATTTGTGTTAGGCATTTTTGCATAGAGAGAATTATCTTTTAGGTAAGCTTCTAATTTAGTTTTATTACCCAACATATCCATATCTATCTGCATTTTCGTCGTCAATGGTTCTTGGATCAAACTCATGTCTATATCCATGCCAATCGTCATTTCAGATGTAGAGGCACTAGCTTCTTTTGGAAGCTCTGCCTTGATCTTCATTTTCATTTTTGCATCCAAGCTTTTGATACTATCAGATTGCTTGACGATTTGATTAATAACTTCTTTTTTGTCAATTTGGCTAGAAGCTGAACATCCAACTACAAACAGCGAAAGTAAACTTACTAAAAGTATACTCCAAAGTCTTTTGCATTTCATAAGAATTCCTCCTTTTAACGATAATCGAGCAAGAAAGTAAATATTGTATTTTTACTGAATGAGCTCAAGTTTGCCTCCTCATCTATATTGTATCAAAATAGTTTAAAGAAAATCAAGCAAAAAGTAAGCGGTTGCAAGTTTGTGGTTTTTGACATAAAAAAGAGGTTTATTCAACCTCTGCTACATTATTTTCGTTTCATTTCTCCGTGCGGATAGTAAGTCCCTTCGGGCATATCGTTGATGAAAACGTGAATGGCTTCTTTGGGCACTTTGGCAATGCGGGAAACGACTTCGGTCACTTCGCGAGCAAGCTCGATTTTTTGCTCTTCTGTCCGACCTTCAAACAAATCAATTTTTACAAATGGCATGTTCAATTTCTCCTTTTTATTTAGGTACTAGATAAATTATAGCATATAAGTTTGATATTTAGTAACGAATTTTTTGTCATTGGATAAATCATGACCAAATTCGCTCCAAAATATGGTAAAATAAAGAAAGCATAATTTAGAAAAATGGGAAAAGTAGTTTAATGGCTCAATTATATTACAAATATGGCACCATGAATTCGGGCAAAACGATTGAAATTTTGAAAGTTGCCCATAATTATGAGGAACAGGGCAAGGGCGTCGTGATTATGACCAGCGCTCTGGACACGCGCGACGGTTTCGGCATGGTTTCCAGTCGGATTGGCATGAAGCGAAGAGCGCTAGCCATTGACGAGGAGACCGATATTTTTGGCTATATTGAGAAAATGCCTGAGAAACCTTACTGCGTTTTGATTGACGAGGCGCAATTTCTCAGCCGACATCATGTCTATGATTTGGCACGAGTGGTGGACGAGCTAGGTGTTCCGGTCATGGCTTTTGGTTTGAAAAACGATTTTCGCAATGAGCTTTTTGAAGGTTCCAAGTATCTTTTGCTCCTCGCAGACAAGATTGATGAGGTCAAAACGATTTGTCAATATTGCTCCAAAAAAGCGACTATGGTGCTACGGACAGCAAACGATAAGCCAGTTTACGAGGGTGAACAAATCCAAATCGGCGGCAACGAAAGCTACATTCCCGTCTGCCGCAAGCATTATTTCAACCCACCTATGTTAGAAAATAAAAAGGACTAAGACTCCAAAGAGAGGCAGATAGAAAATGAACATTTACGAACAGTTGCAGGCGGTGGAAGACCGCTATGAAGAATTGGGCGAGCTGCTCAGTGACCCAGATGTCGTCAGCGATACCAAGCGTTTCATGGACTTGTCCAGAGAAGAAGCGAGCACGCGCGACACGGTGACGACCTACCGCGATTATAAAAAAGTGCTTCAAAATATCAGCGATGCTGAGGAAATGATTAAAGACGCTTCTGGCGACGCAGAATTGGAAGAAATGGCGAAGCTAGAGCTGAAAGAGGCTAAGGCAGAAAAGGAAGAATACGAAGAAAAGCTGAAAATCCTCCTCTTGCCTAAAGACCCTAATGACGACAAGAATATCATCTTAGAAATCCGCGGCGCGGCTGGCGGTGATGAGGCTGCTCTCTTTGCAGGCGACCTTTTGACCATGTATCAGAAGTATGCCGAAAGTCAAGGCTGGCGCTTTGAGGTCATGGAGGCCTCCATGAACGGTGTCGGCGGCTTCAAGGAAGTCGTAGCTATGGTATCAGGGCAGTCGGTTTATTCTAAGCTCAAGTATGAAAGTGGTGCTCACCGTGTGCAGCGGGTGCCGGTCACTGAAAGTCAAGGGCGCGTTCATACTTCCACGGCGACTGTCCTGGTCATGCCAGAGGTAGAAGAGGTCGAATACGATATTGACCCTAAAGATTTGCGGGTGGATATTTACCATGCTTCAGGTGCGGGTGGGCAAAATGTCAACAAGGTAGCGACTGCGGTGCGCATCGTCCATTTACCGACCAATATCAAGGTGGAAATGCAGGAAGAACGTACCCAGCAGAAAAACCGTGACAAGGCCATGAAGATTATTCGGGCGCGGGTGGCTGACCACTTTGCGCAAATTGCCCAAGACGAGCAAGACGCAGAGCGTAAATCGACGATTGGAACGGGTGACCGCTCGGAGCGTATCCGCACTTACAATTTCCCGCAAAATCGAGTGACCGACCACCGCATCGGGCTGACCCTGCAAAAATTGGATACGATTTTGTCTGGAAAATTGGACGAAGTGGTGGATGCCTTGGTGCTTTACGACCAAACGCAAAAGCTAGAAGAGTTAAACAAATAATGAAACTGGCACAAGTTTTTGCTGATTTGGAAGGAAAGCTGGCGGCAGTAGGAGAAGAACCTGAAAGTCTAGCCTTTGTCTATCGTTCGCTTAAAAACCTGTCTTTCACAGATTTTATTTTGTGCTTGCAGTTAGACGCAACGGAGCAAGATGTCGCTTTTCTGCAATCCATTTTTCAGCAGTTGGCAGCGCATCGTCCCGCCCAATATATCCTTGGAAAAGCTGATTTCCACGGTTTGGTTTTTCAAGTCGATGAGCGGGTGCTAATTCCGCGTCCAGAGACGGAGGAGTTGGTGGATTTGATTTTAGCTGAGAATGGGGCTGAGCAGCTGACAGTGCTAGATATTGGCACAGGCAGCGGCGCGATTGCCATTTCCCTGGCGCTTAGCCGTCCTGACTGGCAGCTGACAGCTTCGGACATTTCGGCAGAAGCGCTTAGTCTGGCGCAGGAGAATGCGCAAAACTTGCAGGCACAGCTTAATTTTCGTCTTTCGGATGTATTTGATAATCTGGACGGTCGCTACGACCTCATCGTCTCCAATCCGCCCTATATTGCCCACGATGACCAAGAGGAGGTCGGGCTCAATGTTTTGGCTTCCGAGCCGCATTTGGCTCTCTTTGCAGATGAAAATGGCGGCGCTATTTATCGAAAAATCGCAGAACAAGCCAGCCAGCATTTGACCGAGCGAGGCAAGATTTATCTGGAAATCGGCTACAAGCAAGGAAAAATCGTAAAAGAATTGTTTGCAGCCCAGTTCCCAGCCAAGCGGGTGCGGGTCTTGCAAGACCAATTCGGACAAGATAGAATGGTGGTGGTCGACAATGGATGAACTGGCGCGTATTTTAGCAAAGGGCGGCGCGTTGGTGCTGCCCACAGAGACAGTTTACGGTCTTTTTGCTCAGGCGCTTGACCAAGCGGCGGTTGAGCACGTTTATCAGCTAAAAAGTCGGCCGCGCGACAAGGCGCTCAATCTCAATGTGGCTAGCTTGGCGGATATTTTAGCTTTTTCGCAAAATCAGCCAGACTATTTGAGCCAGCTCTACGACGCTTTTTTGCCGGGGCCGCTGACTATCATCTTGGAGGCCAACGAACGCGTCCCTGCCTGGGTCAATTCGGGCATGAAAACAGTCGGTTTTCGCATTCCTAGCCACCCTCAGACCTTGGAGTTAATCAGGCAATTTGGCCCTCTGATCGGACCGTCTGCCAATATCTCTGGGCAAGCTAGCGGCATTTCCTATGACCAGATTATGGCGGATTTTGGAGGCAAGGTGATTGGCATCAAAGACGATGCTTTCCTGACGGGACAAGACTCGACCATTCTTGATTTGTCAGGTGACCAGGCGCGAATTTTACGCCAAGGCGCCATTAGCAAGGAAGAGCTGCAAGCAGCTATCCCCCAACTCGTCTTCGACGATAGAAAGTGAGAATTTATGATTTTTGACAAACCCAACTACAAAGAATTTGACGCTGACCTTTGGGAAGCGATTGCCAAAGAAGAAGAGCGCCAGCAGCACAATATTGAGCTGATTGCTTCGGAAAATGTTGTTTCTAAGGCAGTCATGGCGGCACAAGGCTCCATTTTGACCAACAAATACGCCGAAGGCTATCCTGGACGGCGCTATTATGGCGGGACAGATATTGTTGATACGATTGAAGGGCTGGCTATTGAGCGCGCCAAGGAAATTTTTGGTGCTAAATTCGCCAATGTCCAAGCTCACTCTGGCAGCCAAGCCAACTGCGCGGCTTATATGGCGCTCATTCAGCCGGGTGATACGGTCATGGGAATGGATTTGGCGGCGGGTGGTCACTTGACCCACGGTGCGCCTGTCAGCTTTTCTGGACAGACTTACAATTTCGTTTCTTACAGCGTTGACCCTGAGACGGAGCTGCTTGATTTTGACGCGATTTTAGAGCAGGCAAAAGAAGTGCAGCCTAAGCTCATCGTTGCAGGGGCTTCTGCCTATTCTCATATCATTGATTTTGCAAAATTCCGTGAGATTGCAGACGCTGTGGGTGCCAAGCTCATGGTGGATATGGCGCACATTGCTGGGCTAGTAGCAGTCGGGCTTCATCCGAGTCCCGTCCCTTACGCCCACATCACGACATCTACGACCCACAAAACCCTTCGTGGACCTCGCGGCGGCTTGATTTTGACCAATGACGAAGACTTGGCCAAGAAAATCAATTCTGCTATTTTCCCAGGTATCCAAGGTGGGCCACTGGAGCATGTTGTAGCGGCAAAAGCAGTAGCTTTCAAGGAAGTTTTGGATCCAGCCTTTAAGGACTATGCTCAGCAGGTTCTGGACAATGCCAAGGCTATGGCTGACGTTTTCAATCAACATCCGAATTTCCGCGTCATTTCAGGAACAACTGAAAATCACCTTTTCCTTGTTGATGTGACCAAGGTCGTCGAAAATGGAAAAGTCGCGCAAAATCTCTTGGACGAAGTCAATATCACTCTCAACAAAAATTCCATTCCTTACGAAACCTTGTCTCCTTTCAAAACGAGCGGCATCCGGATTGGTACGGCGGCAATCGCTGCGCGTGGCTTCGGTGTGGCAGAGAGCGTCAAAGTGGCAGAGCTCATTATCAAAGCGCTGGAAAATGCTGATAACGAAGCAGTTCTCGACCAAGTCCGCGCTGATGTCAGAAATCTGACCGACGCTTTCCCACTCTACGAGGACTAAAATGGACATCTATATCAAAAAAGCCATTATTCATCAGTTCAGTCCAGCCGACACCGACTTGCTGCTGGCCGACAAGTATCTGACCATTACCCCAAAAATCGAAGAATACCTTCGCAAGAAAGTCGAACGTGTCTATTCTGACGAGGCAAAAACAGGTGTTTTCGAGCCCGAAAACGTCTTTTTGGCAAACATTTCGGACGATTTGCTGGAAACTTCGGCCAAAATCGCCAAGTTCTGGCAGGAAGAATTTTCCGTCAGCGAAAATCAAAAAACCAACGACTTGATTTTCATCCAATTTGACAAAGAAGGAGTGGAGCACTTTGCTTTCCTACGCATTGCTCTGCGCGAAACTTTGACCCACTTGGGCGGCGAAGCGGACAATCCAATCAAGCTGACCCAAAACAATTTGCCCGGCTTTGGCACGGGCGCGGATGAAGCGCTGGTCGTCAATCTCAGCAGCCGCAAGTATCACTTGATTGAAAAGCGCATCAAGTACAACGGTGCCTTTATCCATTATTTTTCGGACAATCTTTTGCAGGTCAATCCCAAGATTTCACCCAAGAAATCAATCAAAGCACTGGAAAAAACCGCTCAGAAAATCGCCGAAAACTTCAATCAAGACGATTTCCAATTTCAGTCCAAGGTCAAATCCAGCATTTTCAAAAATCTGGAAGAAAATGACCAACTGTCGCCTGAAAAACTGGCAGATGACCTTTTTGACAGCAATCTAACTGCGCGGCTCAGCTTTATAGATCAAGTCAAGGAAGTTATGCCAGAGCCAATCGTCTTTGGCGAGATTGACAGCAGCCGTCAAAAGAAAAAATTTGAAAATCAGAAACTTTCCTTATCGAACGGAATTGAGCTCATTGTGCCCAACAACATTTACCAAGATGCCGAGTCGGTCGAATTTATCCAAAATAACAATGGAACCTACTCCATTCTCATCAAAAATATAGAAGATATCCAAAGTAAATAATGTTTAAATTTATCAGAAGAATTATCATCCTCATCCTCCTTTTGGCTATCGGTTATAAACTTTTTCAAATACATCACGATGTCAAGCAAGTCATGACTTATCGGACGCTGGTTCGTGAGGTTTTAAACGAGCAGGACACGGCTGCCAATGAAGAATTGGTGCTAGCCATGATTTACACCGAGACCAAAGGAAAAACCACTGACCTGATGCAATCTAGCGAAAGTGCCACAGGTGAAAAAAATTCTATCAAGGACAATCGCGAAAGCATTCGCCAAGGCATTCAGACCCTGTCTGACAACCTTGAAAAAGCCAGCCAGAAAAAGGTTGATGTCTGGACAGCTGTCCAAGCCTATAATTTTGGGCAGCCCTATATTGACTATGTTGCTAAGCACGGCGGCGAAAATACGCTCGATTTGGCAAGAAAATACTCAAAAGAAGTAGTAGCACCAAGCCTAGGCAATGTTACTGGGAAAACTTATACTTACTGGAGTCCGATTTCTATTTTTCATGGAGGAAAACTCTATATAAACGGGGGTAATTATTACTATTCACGTCAAGTCGAGATGAACCTGTATATCATGAAAGCTTTTAGTTGGTTTTGAGCCTATCCAGTCCCTAAAGACTGGATTTTTTGTAGTTGTTTATGTAACGAAGTAACTTTTAAAACCATAAGCATTTTTATTGTAATGTTGTCAGTTACACGGTATACTAGAGTAGAAAATAATATAAATAGAAGGTGAGTTGATGAAAAAAACTATTGTTATTACAGGGATGATTTTTGTTCTGCTGTCATTGGCTGGTTTTATTTTTTTCCATGTGAGTGCCAATGCCAAGTTGGATAAGAGAAACTATCATCAAGAAATGATTCCGACTCTATTTTTTCATGGATTTGGTAGCAGTTATCGGGCAGAGCAGCACATGACGAATGCCGCCAAGGAAGCAGGAGTGACCAAAACCATCATTCGTGCAGACGTGGATGATCACGGACAAGTAAAGTTATCGGGTGACATTCCCAAAGATGCCATAAATCCTATCGTGCAGGTCAGCTATGCTGATAACCGCAATCCGGATAAAGAGCGTCTTACACTCTATGCGACCAATGTAGTGAAGGCTCTGCAAAATAAGTATGGCTTTGCAAAAATAAATATGGTAGCTCATTCATTAGGAAATTTATCTATCCTTTACTATTTGCAAGCTCACGGGCATGATAAGAGCTATCCGCAAGTCATGAAAATGGTTAATATCGCGAATACTGTTAATGGTTTGGAAGGCTTAGATTTGCCTGACGGGCTGGAAATTGATGAAAAAACAGGTCGCCCAAGTAAAATGACTACACGCTATCGCCAGTTATTATCACTACGCGACACGCTTCCTAAAGACCAAATTGATGTACTTAATATTTATGGAGATAAGGATGGAACAGGCAGTGACGGCTCAGTTATCAATACTTCCTCACGTAGTCTGAAATACCTGATGGCTGAAACTGCTAAATCTTATCAAGAGAAGAAGTTCACAGGTGCCAAGGCACAGCACAGCCAACTCCATGAAAATCCAGAAGTGGACAAAGTTTTGATTGACTTTATTTGGGGAAAATAATATCTTAAAGAGGCAGGGGAAAAAGTCCCTGCCTCGTAAATTTGTTTGGCATATACACAAGATGTGATAGTTGTGCTAGCATTCCATTCACTAGTTGTCACTTGTTCATTTTTCACAAGTTTGATATCACAGATTTTTTACGGAGAAATTGATGAATAAAGAAATACAATGGATATTTTTTGATGTTGGAATGACTTTAATCGATGAGACGAATTCTTATCAAGATTTTGTAGAGCGTTGCGTGGTTAGCTTGCGACAACATGATTTGGCTGTTTGTCATGAAGGATTTTGGCAGAAAATGAAAGAGGCATCCTGCGACTTTAAAAATCCCTTGCAGACGGCTTTGAACTATTATAGGGGTGAGTTGAAGCTCCCGCGTCCGATTTGGCAAGTTAAGAATGAATGTCTCATGCCGGAAGTAAAAGTAACCTTAGCCAAGTTGCAAAGTTCCTATCACTTGGGCATTATTGCCAATCAAGTGCAGGGCTTAGAAGGATGTTTGCGAAAATTAGGTATTGCAGATTATTTTGATTTAATCCTTTCTTCATCAGATTGTGCCTATCACAAACCGCAACCAGAAATTTTTCAGTTGGCGCTCAAACAAGCACAAGCGAAAGCAGAAAATTGTGTCTATGTTGGTGATCGCTGTGACAATGATATTATCCCTGCTAAGAAATTGGGATTTACAACAATCAGAATGCTCTACGGTTTGGCAGCTCTGCAAGCAGAAAATCCAGATTTTCCAAGTGATTTTCAGATTACAAAATTAACTCAAATAATGGACGTTTTAATGCGGAAATGATATAAGTTTTGTTTAAGATTTTTGTATTATCCTTAGTCTGTGGGATTGAAAAGTTTGATCAAACATTTATCAAGGAAGTTATTACCATGAAATTTAAAAAAATTGCAGTAGCAGTGGGTCTTTTGGCAGTAGCAGTCTTGGCTACTAAGTTTGTATCAGCGGATGCTAATGTGCAAAAGGTCATTGATGAAAGCTATGTTCAACCCGAGTACGTGCTGGGCTACTCTCTTGATGAAAGTCAAAAAGCCCAAACCTTGGAACTTTTGGGCTATCATGCAGCTTCTGATACTAAACTGCTAAAAACAATGACTCCTGATATTTTTTCTTCTATAATGAATGTGGCAAATGATTCTAGTTTACAGCTTTACTCATCTGTGAAAATTCAGAAATTAGGAAGTAATAAGCCTTTAGAGGTAAAGATTGTTACTCCACAAAATATTACCAAGGTTACCGAAGATATGTATCGTAATGCGGCTGTTACTCTGGGAGTAAAGCATGCAAAGATTACAGTAGCAGCACCGATTCCTGTAACAGGAGAGAGTGCTTTGGCTGGAATTTATTATTCGCTTGAGGACAATGGCGCAAAGGTTCCGCAAGAAAATAAGGAGCTAGCCCAACAGGAATTGTCTGCATTAGCGACGATTAATGACGAAAATTCTAGCAAGGAAGGCTATGACGCTAATAAACTGAATGTTGCTCTTGCCGATATTAAGACAGGTGTTGCTAAGGCTAAGAAAGAAAATAGCAAGCTGACAGAAGCAGATGTACGTAAGATTGTTGAAGATACGCTGAAAAATTATCAACTGGAAAAAGTTGTGAATGCAGAACAGGTTAATCTGATCGTCAATTTTGCGGTCAATTTGTCAAAGAGTAATATTATCACTGATAGCGACTTCATCAAAACTTTGAATAGTCTTAAAGAAAGCATTGTTTCTAAAGCAGGTGATGCTTTTAAAGGGATTAATATTAATTTTGATGCCAACAAAGCTTTGCAAGACGGTGGGAATTTCCTAAGTAATATCTGGAATAGCATTGTTTCTTTCTTTAAAAATTTGATCGGTTAATGTTAACGATGACGCTCAACAACTATGTTGGGCTTTTTGTGTGCAATACATGAAAAACAAGGGAATAAATATTTAACATTGAAAATTTGTGTTATAATGAACATATAACAAGCTATTTCAGGCTATTATAAGGGGGTGTCGTGATGACGCAGACAACTCTAGAAATGATGCAAGAAATTGAAACGGCTGCTGAAACAGTTTTGGCAGAGTATAAGGCAAAAGCCGAAGAGTTAAGGCAGCAACTGCGAAATAAGTTAGTTAAAGAAACATTTTCTTATGATCAAGAAACAGAGCGCCAAGTAAGAGATTATGAGATACAAGCCAAGCAGGAGTTGGCACTCTTGGAACAGGAATTGGAGTGTATCACTAGAGAAAATGAAGAAAAAATTCAGTCTGTCTTACTTGATAAAAAAGTAGACTTGGTTCAATCAATTGTAAATAAGGTGGTTGAGGAATATGGCAGTTAGTTCAATGCAGGCGATCTCGCTTATTCTGCCAGCGGATGAACTGGATGATGTATTGCGTTTTCTTCAAAGTCAACAGTCGGTACAAATTCATGAATTGAAAGAAGATAAGGAGTGGTTCGCAGCCTTTGATAATGAGCTTGTTCACAATCCAATGATTGAGCAAGTAGAAGAAGGAACCGAAAGGAAACTGCAAGGAGAAGAAGCGCTGCAATATTTGCTTAAACGACAGCAACAACTAGAACAAGCAATCAGTCAGTTGGAGTCCTATCTTCCCAAGTCAAGTGTTTTCCAGAGTTTACGGAAACTCCCACGTCAGATGAGTTTTGAAGAGTTGGAAATGTCCGCGCAGGCTAGTGATGAAAAAGCTATTTTAAAGCAAATTAGCGAAAATTTGCACACTTTAAATCAAGCGAAGAACACCCAAAAAGAGTTGCAAGCTGAGTTAGGGCAACTTGAAAAATGGTCTTCTTTAGAGATAACTCCCAACGATCTGAAACGATTGAAATATATCAATGCAGCAGTTGGTACGATCCCTAATAATCGAGATGGTGATCCTTCGTCCATTTTACTGAACGATTCAAATTTGGAAGTTGAAGAAGTATTCCAAACGGAGACCGAGCTTGGATTTATTATTTTTTCAAAATTAAGGGATAATGATGCTTTTTTCAAACGACTGGAAACTTATCATTTTAAGGAGTTTGATTATTCGCATGAAGATTTACCAAAGGTACGTTGTGAGGTTTTGCGACAGCAGATAAAATCAGAGAAGGATAAAGCACAAGCGGCTCTCACCCAGTTGCAAACAGCTAGTGCCGAGTTGGATACTTTAAAACTTCGACTTGATTATATGCTGAATGCTTACAGAAGGCAGCTTTCTAAGAAAAATCTTGCTAGCACCCGTTATTTAGTTGCGCTAGAAGGCTGGATAGAAGCTGATCAAGTTGGCACTTTGCAGGAAACATTACAGGCAGTTTTTGGTGCTAGGATTTCTTTACAAACGAGAGAATTAAGCGAGGAAGAGCAGGGACAAGCACCCATTAAGTTGCACAATCCTGCTTTGGTCGAACCTTTTGAATTAGTGACGGAAATGTATGCTTTACCAAAATATCATGAGCAAGACCCGACGCCAATCGTTGCTGTTTTTTACTTTGTGTTTTTCGGGATGATGGTGGCAGATTTGGGTTATGGGCTACTGATGATGTTAGCAACTAGTTTCGCTTTACATTTTCTTCACTTTAGTCCTAAAGTTGAGAAAAATTTACGCCTTTTTCGAACTTTAAGCCTAGCAGTAGCCATCTGGGGTGTCATTTATGGTTCATTTTTGGGATTTGAACTACCTTTCGTTCTCATTCGTACCAGCACAGACACGATGACAATTTTACTTATTTCAATTATTTTTGGTTTCATCACAGTTTTAGTGGGGCTTTTTCTGGCAGGTTTAAAAAATGTTCGTGTGAAGGATTATGCTGAAGCCTATAATTCGGGCTTTGCTTGGGTTCTGATTTTATTTGGTTTGATGTTGTTTGCAGTTGGAAAACTGCTTTCAGGCTTCGCCTTTCTAGTACCGATCGGTCAATGGCTAGCGCTGGTCAATGCGATTGCTATTTTAGTAGTTTCTATAATCAGTGCCAAAAGTTTGACCGGTCTGGGTTCGGGGCTCTACAATCTTTACGGTGTTAGCAGTTATGTGGGTGATTTGGTGAGTTTTACACGGCTGATGGCCTTAGGTCTATCTGGCGCAAGCATTGGTACGGCTTTTAATGTTATTGTTAATCTTTTCCCGCCACTTGCACGCTTTAGTATCGGAATTTTGATTTTTATTTTACTTCACTCAATCAATCTTTTCCTTTCGATTTTGTCTGGCTATGTTCACGGAGCACGTTTGATGTTTGTCGAATTTTTCGGGAAATTTTACGAGGGCGGCGGCAAGGCTTTTCATCCGTTGAAGCCGGCGGAAAAGTACATTAAAATTATTAAAGAAGAAAACAAAATGAAGACTTAACGTTTAGAAACTCTTAAATTATGTTTAGTTTAAAATACTAGTTTCTTTACAATACATATCTTAATAAGGAGACACAATGGAACATTTTGCAAGTTATTTTTCAGCTTATGGTGGTGCATTTTTTGCTGGAGTGGGAGTTGCTTTAGCAGTTATTTTAAGTGGAATGGGTTCGGCTTCTAGTGTAGAAGCAACTGGGCAAGCCGCAGCAGCACTCTTAAAAGAACAGCCAGAAAAATTTGCTCAGGCCTTAATTTTACAACTATTACCCGGAACACAAGGGCTGTACGGTTTTGTTATCGGCATTACTATACTTTTTCAAATAAAGACAGACATGAGTCTACAAATGGGTGTGGCTTACCTATTAGCCTCTTTACCAGTTGCTATCGTAGGTTATTTTTCAGCCAAGCATCAAGGAAAAGTGGCAACTGCCGGCATGCAAATTTTAGCAAAACGGCCTGAAGATGTGATGAAGGGTGTTATTTTAGCAGCCATGGTTGAAACCTATGCGATTCTCGCCTTTGTTATTTCTTTCATTATGGTTCTGAACGTTAAGTAAGTTGAGTGAGGAGGAGAGCTTGTGAGTGATTTGAGTCAACTCAAAGCTGTTGTTTTAGAGCAAGCTCATGCTAAAGGAAAACGCTTGCTGGAAGAAAAGAAACAGCAGATAACAGCGGATTATCAGGAAGAAAAGAAAAAAATAGCACAGGATAAATTAGCTATCCGTGAGCAAAAGATAAAGGAAAGGCAGCGATATTTTCAACGGGAAAAGCAGCAGTTGGAAAATCAAAAGCGTCAATCGATTCTAGTTAGTAAGCAACGCCTATTGCAGGAACTATTTGACAGTGCTTATCAGCAAATGCTGAATTGGTCAGAAGAGCAGGAGATGTCCTTTATCAACCGTGTTTTGCAAAAGTATCAAGGACAAGCTTTTACTTTGCAGTTGGGACAAAAGACATCGGAAAAATTGTCAATCAAATCCAAAGAACAGTTGAAGTTGGACTATCCTCAAGTTCATCTTGCAGATACGAGCTTATCTGAAGAGGCCGGTTTTGTACTCACTTTTGACCGTATTGATGATAATTATCTCTATAAAAATTTATTGAAAGCCATTTGGCAGCAAGACAGCAATCAAATAGCTAAGAAGATTTTTCAAGAAATCGAGGATTAGGAGGCAAAGATGGACGCTAGCCTATTTACTCAGATCAATACCTCTATCAGTGTGCGTGAGAGTTCTTTTATTAGGCAGGAGCAGTATCAGCAAATCCTACAGGCCAAGGATAATGAGGCGCTGGCTTTAATTATAATGGGAACGCCTTATCATTTAGATGAACTAGCTTTAGAGGATTTAAATGCTATTGAGCGAGCACTGATGAAGCACTTGTGTCAAGAATATGCTTGGGCTTTTGAAAATAGTCCACGGAGCCAAATTGTTGAAGCTTATTCCTTGAAATACACTTATCATAATTTAAAAGTATTGCTCAAAGGTAAGGCGAGTCAAAAGAATCTAGAAAATTTGCTCATTCCTATCGGGGGGCATTCTTATAGTCAGTTGGAGCATTTGGTGGCGACGATGACTGCTGAACACTGCTCTGATTTCATGCAAGGAGAGGTGCTAGAAACTTGGCAGGAATATCTGGATTACCAAGACTTGCGCGTGCTAGAAATTGGGATGGATATGGCTTATTTTAGGCATTTGTATCTGTTGGCTAATGAAGTGGCAGAGCCTGTTTTGCAGCAACTGGTGGGCTTATTTATTGATTTTTATAATTTGATAACAGTTGAACGAGCCTATAAGCAAGGGAAACCACGTAGTTTTATGCATCAACTATTGTCTGATCAGGGCAGCTTAGAAGCCACAGAATTGATTGATTTGGTTAAGACAGGGCAGGTTGCTGACTGGTTTGCAACCATTAATCCTTGTCCTTATGACTTGGACTTACGAAGTTATGAAGAAAAGATGCGTCAAGGATTGCTAACAGTTTCTGAGCTGGAATACTTGGCGGACTTACTTCAATGGAAAGTTTTGGAGCAAGCAAAATATCAAGTAGATGGTGCCTTGCCATTAATACGCTATTTGCAAGGCAAGGAATTTGAGGTTAAAAATCTTCGTTTGTTGTTGACTGCGCATGCGAATCATTTACCTACCGAACTTGTCAAAGAAAGGATGCGACCGATTTATGGCTAATAAAACCTATAAAATTGGAGTAGTAGGAAATCGTGATGCAATTTTACCTTTTCGTTTGATTGGTTTTCAGACATTTCCAGTTAAAGAAGCTCAAGAAGCTATCAATATCCTGCGGCAGCTCAGTCGTGATAAGTTTGGAGTGATTTATTTGACGGAGGATATGGCACGGGAAATTCCTGAAACGCTTGCTTATTACGACCAGCAGGTGACACCTGCTGTTATTCTCATTCCAACGCATCAGGGAAGTAGTGGATTGGGACGAGCTCGCTTGCAAGAAAATGTCGAAAAGGCAGTTGGACAAAATATTTTGTAAGCTAGAATTGTTGGAAATCGGCTATTTGGTTATTGTCATCACTACGCTAAAAATGCCAAACAGGAATAAGTTTGCTAATGAGTTCACATCATATGGAGAAGTAATTTGAGTCAAGGTAAAATTATTAAAGTTTCAGGTCCTCTGGTGGTTGCATCAGGCATGCAAAAAGCCAACATTCAGGATATTTGTCGTGTTGGTGAGCTGGGACTTATCGGTGAAATTATTGAAATGCGGCGCGATGAAGCGTCTATTCAAGTTTATGAAGAAACATCTGGACTTGGACCGGGTGAGCCTGTTGTGACAACAGGGCGCCCTTTGTCTGTTGAACTGGGTCCAGGTTTGATTGCTCAGATGTTTGACGGTATTCAGCGCCCGCTGGAACGTTTTCAAAAGGTGGCGCATAGTGACTTTCTGATAAGGGGTATGCAGGTTCCTCCGCTAAATCGTCAGAGTTTATGGGAATTTGTGCCAAGTCTTGAAGTCGGAAGTAAGGTAGAGGCTGGCGATATTCTAGGTCTTGTACAAGAGACGGCTCTGGTTGAGCACCGTATCATGGTACCTTTTGGAGTGAGTGGTCGTTTGGTTAAAATTGAGACTGGAAGTTTTACAGTTGAAGATATCGTTTACCAAATTGAACAAAAGGATGGCAAGGTTTTTTCTGGTACCCTCATGCAGACATGGCCTGTACGACACGGGCGTCCTTTTGCTCAAAAATTGATTCCGCTTGAACCTTTAGTAACTGGTCAACGGGTCATTGACACCTTCTTTCCAGTTACCAAGGGTGGTGCGGCAGCTGTTCCGGGGCCTTTCGGTGCTGGAAAGACAGTTGTGCAGCATCAAGTTGCAAAATTCGCTAATGTAGATATTGTCATCTATGTAGGCTGTGGTGAACGTGGCAATGAAATGACCGATGTGCTCAATGAATTTCCAGAGTTGCGTGATCCAGCGACAGGAGAATCCATTATGCAGCGAACGGTTTTGATTGCCAATACTTCTAATATGCCAGTAGCTGCACGGGAGGCATCAATTTATACAGGCATTACCATTGCGGAATATTTCCGTGATATGGGTTATTCAGTGGCGATTATGGCAGATTCGACCTCACGCTGGGCAGAAGCTCTTCGTGAAATGTCAGGTCGTTTGGAAGAAATGCCAGGCGATGAAGGGTATCCAGCCTATTTAGGTAGTCGGATCGCAGAATATTATGAGCGTGCCGGTCGAGTCAAAGCTCTTGGACAAGACGGGCGTGAAGGGAGCGTAACAGCCATCGGCGCCGTTTCACCTCCGGGAGGAGATATTTCAGAACCTGTCACGCAAAATACTTTACGTATTGTTAAAGTTTTTTGGGGATTGGATGCACAATTAGCGCAGCGCCGCCATTTTCCAGCTATCAATTGGTTGAGTTCATATTCACTTTATCTGGATGAAGTTGGACAATACATCGATCGTCATCAGGAAATTTCTTGGGCAGAAAAAGTGACAAGGGCTATGAATCTTTTGCAAAAGGAAAGCGAGTTGGAGGAGATTGTTCGCTTAGTTGGTCTAGATTCGTTGTCGGAAAAAGATCGTTTGACGATGAATTCTGCCAAGATGTTGCGTGAGGACTACCTTCAACAAAATGCTTTTGATGAAGTGGATACCTATACTTCTTTTGCTAAACAGGTAGCACTTTTAACGAATATTCTCGCTTTTGATGAACAAGCTAATCGAGCTCTGAGCCTAGGTGCCTATTTTAAGGAAATCATGGAGGGAACGGTTGAATTGCGAGATCGAATTGCGCGTGCAAAATTTATCCATGAAGATCACCTAAAGGAAATTGAGAAGATTCAACAAGAGATTCAGGAAACATTGCAACATATTCTTGCTCAAGGAGGACTGGATAATGACAGCCATTAAGGAATATCGAACGGTGAGCGAAATAGTTGGGCCTCTTATGATTGTGGAACAAGTGGCTGGTGTTCATTTCAATGAACTAGTCGAAATTAAGTTACACGATGGGAGCATTCGGCGAGGACAAGTGCTGGAAGTTCAAGAAGATAGAGCAATGGTACAACTTTTTGAAGGTTCTAGTGGCATGAATTTGGAGCAAACGAAGGTTCGTTTTACTGGCCACCCTTTGGAGTTGCCAGTATCAGAGGATATGATCGGACGAATTTTTAATGGTATGGGGAAACCAATCGACAGTGGACCTGAAATTTTGCCAGAAAAATTTTTAGACATAGATGGTCAGGCAATTAATCCTGTGGCGCGTGATTATCCTGATGAGTTTATTCAGACAGGGATTTCGGCTATTGATCATCTCAATACTTTGGTCAGAGGACAAAAATTACCTGTTTTCTCTGGGTCAGGCTTGCCTCATAAGGAGTTGGCAGCGCAAATTGCTCGTCAGGCGACCGTGCTTCACTCTAATGAAAACTTTGCTGTAGTATTTGCTGCTATGGGTATTACTTTTGAAGAAGCGGAATTCTTCATGAATGACTTGCGAGAAACAGGAGCGATTGACCGCTCGGTACTTTTTATCAATCTAGCAAATGACCCTGCTATTGAACGAATTGCCACTCCTCGGATTGCCTTGACCACTGCAGAATATCTAGCCTTTGAAAAAGATATGCATGTTTTAGTTATCATGACGGACATGACAAATTATTGTGAAGCCTTGCGCGAAGTATCAGCTGCTCGTCGCGAAGTTCCAGGACGTCGTGGTTACCCCGGCTATCTCTACACCAACTTATCTACTCTTTATGAGCGAGCTGGACGCTTGGTCGGCAAGAAAGGTTCAGTGACACAAATTCCGATTTTATCTATGCCAGAAGATGATATTACTCATCCGATTCCAGATTTGACGGGATACATCACCGAAGGACAGATTATTTTGTCACGTGATTTATACAATAGTGGCTACCGCCCGCCAATCAATGTTTTGCCCTCTCTTTCACGGCTTAAGGACAAAGGTTCTGGTGAAGGAAAAACGCGAGGTGATCATGCCGCAACCATGAATCAGCTTTTTGCAGCTTATGCCCAAGGGAAACAGGCTAAGGAGCTGGCTGTTGTTTTGGGCGAATCAGCCCTATCTGACACAGATAAATTATACGTTCGTTTTACAGAGCGCTTTGAACAAGAATACATCAATCAAGGTTTTGATACCAATCGTACCATTGAAGAAAGTTTGGATTTGGGCTGGGAATTATTATCTATTTTACCGCGTACTGAACTCAAGCGGATTAAAGATGACATGATTAACCAATACCTGCCACAAAAGGAGTGAGAAAATGGCACGTCTAAATGTGAAACCCACTCGAATGGAACTAAATAATCTAAAAGACCGCTTGAAAACAGCTAGTCGTGGGCATAAATTGCTTAAAGATAAGCGAGATGAATTGATGCGCCGGTTTATCGAAGCTGTACGAGAAAATGACCGCCTGCGTCAAAATGTTGAGCAGGCTCTAGTTGGCCATATGCAAGATTTTGTTCTGGCAAAGGCTTTGGAAAGCGATCAAATGGTTGAAGAAATATTTGCCGTACCTACACGTCAGGTCAATCTTCATATCGAAATAGAGAATATCATGAGTGTCCGTGTGCCGAGGTTTCACGCACGGATTGAAAATCCCTATGGTGATGATGAAGGAGATGTTGTGTATAGCTATCTAGCTTCTAACAGTCAGATGGATGCGACTATTCAAGAAATGATCCATTTGCAACAAGATTTGCTGCGCCTTGCTGAAATTGAAAAGACTTGCCAACTCATGGCAGATGAAATTGAAAAAACTCGTCGCCGAGTCAATGGTCTGGAATATTCGACCATTCCTGATCTAGAAGAGACCATTTATTATATTGAAATGAAGTTAGAAGAGGCTGAACGAGCGAGTCTTGTCCGCATGATGAAAGTAAAAGATAAGAAATCGTAAAAGGATACCATTCCCCAAAAGGAGTGCTGCCCTTTTTTATATTTATTTAGTCAATTGTGCTTGCCAGTCAGGCTGTTCAGCTGCTGCAAAGCACATGGTAATCTGTGCAGCTGTAGTTTTCGTCTCGATTAGCTCTGGAAGTTCATCTAATCCAAAGAAGGCAGTTGCCAGAGTTTCATTATTCTTTTGAAATTTACCACCTAGTGAACGGCAGAGGAAGAAAGTCTTGTAGACTGAAAGTAAGCTGTTCTTCGCATTGTGTTTGGAGCGATCTTGTAGTGCAATGAGGCGCTCCACAACAACATCAAGTCCAGTCTCTTCTTTAACTTCCTTGACAGCATTTTCGCTGGGGGTTAGACCAATATCGCACCAGCCACCGGGCAAAGCCCACAGACCAGAAGTTTCCTTTACCAGAAGAATTTTTCCATCTTGAAAAATAGCAGAACGGGTATCAATTTTGGGTGTCTGGTAGCCAGAGTCTGAACAGTAAAGCTCAGTTACCAGCTCTAAACTTAAACTGGTCTTTTGGGAAATCATTTCTGCAGCAATTTCCCGCATGCGTTCGCAGCGTTCATGATCAAAAAAATCTTTACCATAGAAAAGTCCAGTCTGTGCAAGAGCTTGCAATTCTACAGCCCAATCCAACAATTTATCTCCAGTAGACATTTGTTTTCCTCCTTTTCCTTTATTTCTTCTAGTCTAAATCATTTCTCAAAGAATGGCAAATGAAAAATAAAAAAGCTCTGACAATAATCTGCCAGAACTCCTGTTTTTATTCCCACTCAACTGTTGCGGGTGGTTTGCTGGTGATGTCGTAGACGATGCGATTGACATGGTCAACTTCGTTGACGATGCGGACAGAAATCTTTTGTAGCACTTCCCAAGGGATTTTGGCAAAATCAGCCGTCATCCCGTCGATAGAAGTGATCGCGCGAATGGCAATCGTGTAATCGTAAGTGCGTCCGTCACCCATAACGCCAACAGAACGAACGCCTGTATTGACTGTGAAGTATTGCCAGATGTTGCGGTCAAGCCCCGCTTTAGCGATTTCTTCGCGCAGGATAGCGTCCGACTCGCGCACAGTTTCCAGTTTTTCCTCGGTAATTTCGCCCATAACGCGGATAGCGAGCCCTGGGCCTGGGAATGGCTGGCGCCAGACAATTTCATCAGGCATACCAAGCTCGGTTCCTAGAGCACGAACTTCGTCCTTATACAGGGTATTGAGCGGTTCAATCAACTTAAACTGCATATCCTCGGGCAGCCCGCCCACATTGTGGTGAGATTTAATCGTCTGTGCTGTATCCGTCCCAGACTCGATGACATCGGTATAAAGAGTTCCTTGCGCCAGAAAAGCAACGTCTGTCAGCTTGCTTGCTTCATCGTCAAAGACATAGACAAACTCATTTCCGATGATTTTCCGCTTTTGTTCAGGATCGGAAACGCCTGCTAGCTTGTCAAGGAAGCGCTTAGCAGCATCCGCTTTGACAATATTGAGGCCAAACTTGCCTCCCAGCATGTCCATGACTTGGTCGGCTTCGCCCTTGCGCAGAAGTCCGTGGTCAACAAAGATGCAGATAAGCTGGTCGCCAATTGCCTTTTGCAAGAGCACGCCGACAACAGAAGAATCAACGCCGCCAGACAGACCCAGCAGAACTTTCTTGTCTCCGACCGTTTGACGAATTTTTTGAATTTCCATGTCGATGAAATTATCCATGCTCCAGTCACCCTTGGCACCGCAGATAGTAAGGGCAAAATTCCGCAAAATATCATAACCGTAAACAGAATGGCGCACCTCTGGGTGGAACTGAATGCCGTAAATCTGCTTAGCGGGATTTTCAATAGCGGCGAATGGACAATCAGCAGAAGTCCCTGTACGGACAAAGCCAGCTGGAATTTCTGTCACGGCGTCACCGTGGCTCATTAAGACCAACTGCTCTTCAGGCGTGCCTTCAAAGAGCTGAGAAGCTGTGTGAGTGAGTTCAGATTGCCCATACTCGCGATTACCAGCCTTGTCGGCAGGGACAACCTTACCGCCCAATTTGTGGGTTAAAAGCTGCATACCGTAGCAAATCCCCAAAATAGGAATCCCCAACTCAAAAATCTCTGGGTCAATGTCGAAAGAGCCTTTTTCGTAGACCGAATTTGGACCACCAGACAGAACGATTCCGACAGGATGAATAGCGCGCACCTCATCAGCAGTAATTTTATGGCTTTTCAATTCAGAAAAGACCCCGATTTCTCGAATGCGGCGCGAAATCAGTTGATTGTACTGGCTGCCGTAGTCCAGTACGATGATTTTTTCCACATCTTGCGTATTTGTAGGCATTATGTTCCCCTCTAAAAATTTATCTTTTGCCCTATTCTAACACAAACAAAAGAATTTTACCAATTTTACCAAAGGGATTTGACTTTTTCGATGAAGCTGATTAAAATAGGATCATAGAGCACAAAAGGAAGAAAAAATGTTACCAGCATATATACAAATTCATGATCAGATTAAAAAAGAAATCGATGAAGAAGTCTGGAAAATCGGGCAACGTCTGCCTAGCGAGCGCGATTTGGCAGAGCATTTCGAGGTCAGCCGCATGACTCTACGTCAAGCGATCACGCTTTTGGTAGAAGAAGGAGTGCTGGAACGGCGCGTGGGAAGCGGTACTTTTGTTGCCAGTACTCGTGTTCAAGAAAAAATGCGTGGCACGACCAGTTTCACTGAGATTATCAAGACTCAGGGCAAGGAGCCTTCTAGCCAGCTCATCTCTTATCGTCGAACTTTGCCTAGCAAGAAAGAGGTGGAACAGCTAGGGATCTTGCCTTCTGATAACATCATTCGCATGGAGCGGGTTCGTTATGCTGACAAGGTGCCCGTAGTCTATGAAGTGGCATCTGTTCCTGAAAAATTTATCAAAAACTTTAAAAAAGAAGAAGTGACTAGCCATTTCTTTCAAACTTTGCAGGAGCACGGCTATAAGATTGGCAAGTCACAGCAGACCATTTATGCGCGCTTGGCTAATGAAAAAATTGCAGCTTATTTAGAAATTCCACGTGGGCATGCTATTTTGGGACTAACACAGATTTCTTATTTTGATGATGGAACCGCTTTTGAGTACGTAAAAAGTCAGTATGTCGGTGATCGTTTTGAGTTTTATTTGGAAAATAACTAAGAGCCTGGGACAATAGTCCCTTATCTCCAAAAAAAGCAACGGCAAATCCGTTGCTTTTTTGCATGGTTGCGATAGTCTTGGTAAAATAGAATTGCACAATAAACCATTTAGAAAGGCTATCCCATGCATATTCACTATAACACAAATCAAACAACTTTACCACTAGAAATCAGTTCTTTCTTGCCACAAGACCATCTCGTCTTTACGATTGAAAAAGTGGTGAATACTTTGGAGGATTGTCACTTCCACGCCTTCTATCA
>NZ_KB904388.1 GCF_000380065.1 Streptococcus massiliensis DSM 18628
CTCTAAATAGGGAATTTTCGATTCTTTCTGGAAGTCATATTTAGCCATTTGTCCTTGGCAGTGAGGGCATTTAGGAGCGGGATAATCTAGCTTAGCCATGATTTCTTTATGTGTTCCAGCATCTACATAATCTAAAATAGTGATGTTAGGGTCTTTAATTCCGAGTAAGTTTGTGATAAAATTTAATTGTTCCATAAGATTCTTTCTAATGATGGTTTGATCGCTTTTCATTATAGGTCTTATGGGACTTTTTTTCTACAACAAAATAGGCTCCATCATTCCTACAGTGGTTTTACCCACTACAGAAATTATAGAGCCGATTTTTTATTCTTATTTACTTGCCAAAGCTCCCATTGGATCCCATGGTGCTAAGACAATTGGCTCTGCTTTATAGGCAGCTAGCTCTTCAGCAGTAAGAAGATCTTTTCTTACAACGATTTGGTAGGTGTACTCATCCATCCAAGCATCGTCAGCAACAAAATAACCCTTGTCACCAACTTTATCGCCCCAAGAATTTTCCACTTTCCACTTGAGTGACTTACCATTTTCATCTAAATCAACCCCTGTCAAAACCATAGCATGAGTCATAAGGCTCTCGCTGTAATCTAAACGCCCAGCCTTATCCTGAACTAGATCAATATTCATGCTAGATTTGAAATCGTAAGTTGCAGCCGAAAGAATCCCTTTTTTGCGGTTGCTTGATTGACCGACATCAGAGCCAAACCAGACAGTTTCGCCTGCCTGCATTTGTGTAACAGCTAGTTCTTTCAACCGTTCCATTGGCACGTTGAGATAACGTACATCGCGACTCCCTGCTACATTTCCTAACATCTCAACTGTATAAGACTTGCCATAAGGTTTGTCGGCCGTTGGTGCATTGATGACAGACACATAATCTGAAAGTTTGATGTCCACATATTTCTTATAAAAAGCTTGTGGAGTTAAGTTGCGTTCGCAGTAGTAATTATTATCCTTATCACGATAAGCAAAGTCAAACTCACGCGGTGGCAAGCCTAGGGTCATTGCCAAAAAGTTGAAAATTTCTTGCAAAAGTTCTTCTTTTTTGATTTGCAATGCTGCTGCGTCAGCGCCAGTTGCTACGAAATCACGCAAAATTTGAGCATCTTGACGAAGTAGTTTGTTAAGATATTGATTGAGTTCACGGCTGTTGCTTGAAGCACTGCTTTCTGGATAGGCAGATTTTGGCACAACACCGTACTTTTCAAAAAGTACTACAACCATATCCCATTGACCACCGTCTTGCTGAGGAACATCTAGTAAAAATTTGACCTTGCGACTAGTCAATTCTTGGTCAGCTGTAGCAAGCACTTGTTCCAAAAACCAGTTAGATTTTTCATACTTATCCCAAAAGAAAGTGTGAGCTTGAGAAAGTTCAAAATCTTCCAGTTTGAAAGTTCCAATCATCTTATGACGGAAAGTGTTCAAAGCTGCAAACATCCAGCAACGGCCAGAAGCTTTTTGGTTGGTGACAGGATCTTTAGTCAAGTCAAGAGAAAAGACTGGCGCTGTCTCAGCTTCGCTGCTACGACGTTCCAAAGATGACAAAAGCCCATTGTGGCTGACCGCATTTTCTACTGCTGCAAAAGTCGGATTTGCCTCATAAGCAGCAAACAATTTATCTGTAAAATCTTGTTTTAAAGATTGCATAAATACCTCCATTCAATACTTTCTATTATAAAGCTTTTAGAAAAATGTGCAAGTAAAAATCTTATATTCCTTAAGGGCGCTCTAAATATTTTACCTTAGAATTTCGAAGTGACTATTCTTCCATTCCCTCGTTTATTTCTTCTTTTCTAATTTTGAGTAAGGAAAAAACAGTAAACCTATTTTGATTTACTGTTCCTGTGTTAATTAGCCAAACTAGGATTTATCGATACTTTTCATGAATAAATTATTATATTTTTTCCCATCTATATAGTCAGATAGTATAAATATAATAAGAGATATAAGTGTACATAAAATCAGAATATCTAATATAATGTGGTAGGCATCTTTTATGAGAAATTTCTCCGAGAATGGAAAAAAACGATATGTGTTATTAAAAAAAATATTATACTTTTTAATAGCTTTTACATCAAATGAAAAATACATAGAAAATTGAATTATCGTCCAAAATAAAATAAATATCCCGAGTAAAAATCTACCCATTCTATCCTTAAAGATAAAAAATAGGATACATATAAGAAAAATAATCCAAAAAATTAGATCAATTGGCTCATCTTTAAACGCTGATGAAACTATCAAAGAACTGCCTATTTTTAGACCTGTAATATCTAACGTAAACCAAATAAAGAGAAGATAGATCATCAATAATGTAATCTTTTTCATAACTTTCCTCACAAATTCATTTGTTTATTGATTACAATTAACATTACACCATTTTTAAGCCCCTTTCTTCGACATTAAAAAGAGAACCTTCAACTCACTGAAAGTTCTCTCTTTTTCATTTCCAAAAATCATCAAAAATGCTAATTGGCAGATGACGCTTGTGCTCGGTCTTCTTCCACCAATTTTCAATCACTTGCTGAGCTTGCTGGGAAATCGCCTTGCCCTCAAGATAATCATCAATATCGCGGTAAGTCACACCTAAGGCAACTTCGTCTGCTAGCCCGGGCTTGTCCTCTTCCAAATCAGCCGTCGGCACTTTTTCATAAAGAGCGGAATCGGCACCAAGGGCAGCCAGAAGCTGCTTGCCCTGCCGCTTATTGAGGCGAAAGAGTGGCAAAATATCTGCCCCACCGTCGCCAAACTTGGTGAAAAAACCAGTGATATTCTCGGCAGCATGGTCTGTTCCGATAACCGCTCCGCTATGGCTACCCGCTAGGGCATACTGGGCAATCATACGGCTACGCGCCTTGATATTGCCCTTATTAAAGTCAGAAACTGTGCTCCCCGTCGCTTCCACTGCTTGAGTCATGGCGTCCGCGCTTTCCTTGATATTGACCACTAGACTGACATCTGGCTGGATAAAAGCCAGCGCTCGCTGAGCATCTGCTTCGTCCAGCTGCACGCCATAAGGCAGGCGCACCGCGATAAACTTGTAGCTATCATCCTTGGTTTCCGCCCGCATTTCCTCAATCGCTAGCTGGGCGAGACGCCCTGCCAAGGTCGAATCCTGACCGCCAGAAATTCCCAAAACGTAAGATTTGAGAAAAGGGTGCTTATAGAGATAGGCTTTGAGAAAATCGATTGAGTTGCGAATTTCTTGCTCAGGGTCAATGATCGGCTTGACACCTAATTGATTGATAATATCTTCTTGGAGAGTCATTTCTTTTCCTCTTTCTTGTAAGCTTCCCTACGAACACAGTCAATCAGATTCATCTTATTGTCCCAAACATCCTTGGCCAAATCAACAGGATAATGTTGTGGATTGAGCACCCGCTTGTATTCGTCCCAAAGTTTGTCAAATTCACGACGTGCATAGACTTGGATATCAGTGAGACTTGGCAAATCGTAAACCAACTTACCATTTTCAAAAATGGATTGTAAAAGGGGAACAGCGTCAAAGTCTGTCACTGTCTTATTAATGTAGGTGTAGGTTGGATGGAACATATAAATTTCATCCATGGCATTCACATCAACATCCGTAAAGGTAATATAGTCTCCCTCAGACTTACCCTTTTCACGACTGGTAATCCGCCAAACCTGTTTTTTGCCTGGTATCGAAACTTTTTCTGCATTACTGGATAACTTGATTGTGTCGCGCATTTGCCCAGCATCGTCTTCGATAGATACAATTTTATAGACTGCACCAAGCGCTGGTTGGTCGTAAGCAGTTATCAGCTTTGTACCTACACCCCAGACATCAATCTTCGCCTTTTGCATCTTCAGATTGAGAATGGTGTTTTCGTCCAAGTCATTGGAAGCATAGATTTTTGCATCTGGAAAACCAGCATCGTCTAGCTGCTGACGTACTTTTTTGGAAATGTATGACAAATCCCCAGAGTCAATTCGTACACCAAGAAAGTTAATTTCATCTCCTAGTTCACGAGCCACACGAATGGCAGCTGGTACCCCTAAGCGGAGAGTGTCGTATGTATCAACCAAAAAGACACAGTCGTGGTGAGTTTTAGCATAGGCTTTAAAAGCCTCATAGTCATTGCCATAAACCTGCACTAACGAATGGGCATGGGTTCCAAGAACTGGAATGTCAAAGAGTTTTCCCGCTCGCACATTACTGGTGCCGTCAGCGCCACCAATCACCGCAGCCCGAGTGCCCCAAATAGCTGCGTCCATTTCCTGAGCGCGTCTCGTACCGAATTCCATAAGCGGCTCATCCTCAATAACCGAGCGAACCCGCGCCGCCTTGGTCGCCACCAAGGTCTGGTAATTGATAATATTGAGCAAGGCTGTTTCGACCAGCTGACACTGAGCCAGCGGTCCTTCCACTTGAACGATTGGTTCATTGGCAAAAACTAAATCACCTTCTTGTGCTGAACGTACCGTTAACTCCATCTTCATATTTGCCAAATAGGCCAAAAAGTCTTCTGCATACCCCTGATCGCGGAGATAAGCCAGATCACTTTCTGTAAAATGTAAATTTTGCAAATAGCCTATAATCCGCTCTAATCCCGCAAAAACAGCATAACCATTGTGAAAGGGATTTTGACGGAAATAAGCCTCAAAAACTGCTTTCTTATCCTGAATACCTTGTTCAAAATAGACCTGCATCATATTAATTTGATATAAATCTGTATGCAAGGTCAAACTATCATCTGGGTACATAATAAACCTCTTTTACTTGTTCATTTTCTTACTATTATACCACAATTCCCTCAAGGAAAAAAGCAGCCTTCTACAAGGCCGCAAAATTAATTTTTATTTTTAAATTTATACTGACTATAAAGCCCTAAAATGACAATCCAGATAACTGATCCAATAGCGCCCTTGAGCGTTGATTCTTGCAAGAACATCGTTACAAAAACAAAGGAAAAAAAGACCATGGTTAAAGGGTTAAGAATTTTGTAAGCCGGCATAAGGTAACCATCTGACAAGAAATCCTCTGACTTACGATAACGCAAGTGTGCGATCATAGTCAACGTATAGATAGCAATATAAACGCCAGATGAGGAAGCTGCAATTAAAGAAAATGAATCGGATACACCCGGAAGAACATTGATCAAAGCTGCCAAGGCGATCGTTGCAACCGACACTAAAATAGCATTCTGAGGCACATGCTGACGAGATAACTTGTTTGCCCCTAGTTTGAGCAAAAGTTTATTTGGCGTTTCAAGAGCAATTTGATAAAGATGACGCCCAGTCGAATACAAAGCCGAGTTCAACGCGGAGGCCGCTGAGGTCAAAACCACAAAGTTAATCAAAGCTGCTGCCCATTTGACTCCTGCAAGCTGAAAAACTGTTACAAAAGGCGATTCAGTCGCAGATAATTGTCGCCAAGGGATAATGGTCATGATGGCAAGGAGAGACCCTCCATAGAAAAGGACAATTCGTAGGGGAATTTCCTTAATTGCTTTCGGTAAAACCTGCCGCGGATTGGCCGTTTCTGAGGTTGTAATTCCAATAAATTCGATAGCCTGATAGGCGAAGAAAACCATTTGAAAAGCCATTACAAAGCTAACCCAACCATTGGGGAACAGACTGAAATTGTCAAAAATATTGTGAAGCCCCACTGCCCCGTGAGGTGTTTCAAAACCAGTTAAAGCCATGAAAATTGCCGTTGCAATCAAAGCTAGAATCGCAACGATCTTAATCATAGCAAACCAAAATTCAACTTCCCCGAAAATTCGTACAGCGATGAGATTGACTGAACTAAGAATCGCTAGAAAAACCAACTGAATTGCCCATGAAGGCCAAGTAGGAAACCAATATTGAACGTACTTGGCTACGGCTGTAATATCTGCCATTCCTATGCAAATCAGGGAAATCCAGTAGGACCAGCCTGAGAAATAACCCCAGCCATTGCCTAAATATTTAGTAATAAAATTGATGAAAGTATGCTGATCGGGATCATAATAAAGCATTTCACCAATCGCACGCATCATGAGGTACATGAAACCCCCAGTCAAGGTATAAACCAAAAGAATTGATGGTCCGGTCAAATTGATAGTTCGTCCAGCTCCCAAAAAGAGACCTGTTCCAATCGTTCCAGCAATCGCAATTAGCTGCACATGTCGGTTTTTCAGTCCTCTCTTTAAACCATTTTTATGAGGATGTTTATTTTTTTCAGACATGAAACTCTCCTTTTCTGTATTTTCCCATTTTACTACATTTTTGGTCATTTGGGAAGAGGAAACTTGAAATTTATTTGTAATTTTCTGAAAATTTCTTTTTTAAAAAGAAGACTGGTCACCCAGTCTTGCTTACATATTTTGAATATAGTCATAAACTCCTTGACCTGCGACAGCTCCATCACCGACGGCAGTTGTAATTTGGCGAAGGTGCTTCTGGCGAATATCGCCGACAGCAAAAATCCCAGCTCGAGATGTTCTCATTTGATCATCTGTGATCACCCAACCGTTTTCATCTGTGATTTCTAAATTTTTGAGAAAATCACTCGCCGCATCTAGTCCGACGTAGATAAAGACGGCGCCAACTTCCTTAGTTGTGACCTCTCCTGTCTTGACATTTTCCAATTCAACAGCAGTTACGCGTCTGTCGTCTCCTTTGATTTCCTTGACAACGCTGTCCCAAATAAAAGAAATCTTTTCATTTGCAAAAGCACGCTCTTGCAATACTTTTTGGGCTCTCAGTTCATTGCGGCGGTGAACAATGGTTACAGTTTTTCCAAACTGAGTTAGAAAAAGTGCTTCCTCAACAGCAGAATCACCACCACCAACGACTAGAATATCCTCGTCTCGGAAAAATGCCCCATCACAAACTGCACAATAAGAGACACCTCGACTATTATATTCTTCTTCACCAGCAACCCCTAAAAGTCTGTGGCTAGCGCCTGTCGCGATGATAACAGACTTGGTTTCAAGTCGTCCATCGTCCGTTGTAATTTCTTTATAAGTGCCCTTATCTTCAATCGCTTGAACATTTCCCCAAAGGTATTCAACTCCAAGACCTTCGAGAGGTTCAAACATCTTTTCGGATAATTCTGGGCCAGAAATATTGGCATAACCCGGATAATTTTCGATATCCGCCGTATTGTTCATCTGACCGCCAGGGATACCTCGCTCTAAAAGTGCAACTTTTAGATTGCTACGAGCCGCATAAAGGGCAGCAGTCATGCCAGCAGGGCCACTTCCAATAATAATCGTATCGTACATAAATAGTTCTTCTTTCTGTTGTGATTACTAATCATTCTAATGCTTGTAGATTATTTTTGCAAATCTTACGCTCGCAAGACCATGATGATCCCAACTGTGGCAAAAGTTAAAATCGGAGTTGTCATAATGGCAATTAGCAGAACATCAAAAAGATGTGACTGCCGTTCTTTAGCTGTTTTATCTTTGTGGCGCATAACCCGCCAACCAATCCACAAACCAGCCGCCACAGCCACTAAAATACTGGTTATAATTAAAGCCTCTATATAAACTGATAAAATTTGTTGTAACATACTTTACTCTTATTCTTCAAAATAGTGGTAACAAAGTCAAGTTATGAAAAAAAGACTGAGAATCACCCAGCCCTTATTATACCATATTAAGCAAAAGTTCGTTTGTAATTGGCAAAAAATTCCTTGGTTCTTTCTTCCTTGGGATGATTGATAATGTCATCAGGCGTACCTGACTCAATGATATGTCCCTTGTCCAAAAAGAGAACCTTGTCCGCCACTTGAGCCACAAAAGACATGTCGTGGCTGACCAAAACCATGGTTTGACCCGACTTAGCTGCGTCAGCAATGGATTTTTGCACCTCGCCGACCAACTCTGGGTCTAGTGCCGATGTAGGCTCATCTAGCAGCAAAACATCTGGCTTCATGGCCAGTGCTCGCGCCAAAGCCACCCGCTGCTTTTGCCCACCGGACAAGTGTCTTGGATAGTGGTTTTCGCGGTCAGACAAGCCAACTTTTGCCAATTCTTCTTTGGCAATTTTTGTGGCTTCTTCCTTGGATAACTTTTTGACGACCAGCAAGCCTTCTTTGACATTATCTAGAGCAGTTTTGCGACCAAAAAGATTAAATTGCTGGAAAACCATGGACAATTTTCGCCGCAAAGTCAAAATTTCTTCCTTGGAAATCGTAGCAAAATCGACCTTAAAATCGTCAATTTCAATGGAGCCACTGTCAGGCTTCTCTAGATAATTGAGGCTGCGCAAGAAGGTTGATTTTCCTGCACCGGATGAACCAATTAAAGCAATCACCTCGCCTTTTTCAATCGTTAAACTCAAATCATCCAAAACTTTCTGACCTGAAAAGGACTTACTTAAATGTGAAATTATAATCATCAGATAAGATCTCCTTTCGTAATGGCATTTGTATCTGGCACTGGAATTTCCATCCTGCCTTCAATCCAACGACCGAACATTTCAATCACAATATTAACTACCCAGTAGACTAAGGCAACTGAAATAAAGCGTTCAAAGTAACGATAGTCTGCACCACCTAAAATTTGTGCTTGGGCAAATACTTCAACAACTCCCGCACTGAAAGCTAGCGAAGTCCCCTTGGTCAAGCCAATCAAGGAGTTAATCAGGGTTGGTGTCGCAACAACTGCAGCGTTAGGAATAATCACTCGGCGATAAACCTGGGCATTAGTCATACCAAGGCTGCGTGCCGCTTCAATCTCTCCCTCGTTGACCGACAAAATCGCCGCCCGAATGGTTTCGCTGGCATAAGCCGCTTCATTGAAAGCAAAGGCAACAACCGCAAAAACTGAAGCAGGAATGCTATTAATATCAAAGTGAGTGCCATAGCGGAGGTTTAGAGCCTTGAGCACAAGCGGAATCCCATAATAAGTTAGCATAAGCTGCACAAGTATCGGAGTTCCTCTCAAAAAACTGACAAAAACCACTTGGATTGGATACAATACTTTTACACGATTAATCTTTACGATAGCAAAAACCAGTGCTAAAAGGATCCCAAACAAAGCACCTCCTGCTGTCAACAACAGGGTGGTCGGTAATTTTTCAATAATCCTTGGCAGCCCGTCAAAAACCGCGCGCAAACTGAAAAGCTGACCATCTGGAATACTTTTCATAACATCACTATACCAATCTCCTACAATCAGAGGGAATGTCATCTTATCTTTTCCTTTCGTACTTTTTACTAGCAGTTTAACACATCTGTCAACTTGTTGCAACAATTATGATTACAACATTTATTCAAGGCCTGAAACAAAATCACCGCCGAAATATTGCTCACTCAGCTTTTTCATGGTGCCGTCTTTTTTCAGGCTGGCAATTCGCTTATTGACAAACTGAGCCAGCTCTTCGCCCTCTTTATCCTTGGCAAAAAGGAAGTATTCCACGCCGTCTTTATTGGAGCCAACCTTGTCTTTCAAATTGGCCACCGAGAGATTTAGCCCTTGGTCTTTGACAACATATTTGGCAGAAATGGCGTCATACAGGATAAAATCGATTTTCCCATTTTCGATATTTTGCAAACGCTGAGCAAGCCCGGTCTTGTCAGAGACATAATTGACCTGAATCGGGGTCTTGTCAGGATGTTCCTTGTTCCAATTCTCCAGCGCCTGGGCATAATTCGAGCCCGGCAGCGCCTCTGCGGTCTTGCCTGAGAGCTTGTCAAAGCTGTCTAAATCGCCGTTCTTGCTGACAATGGCATAATTCGACAGCGAAACAGGGTCTGAAAAGAGATATTTTTGCGCTCTTTCTTCATTGTAGTTGATGTTATTTGCCACCAGCTGATAACGCCCAGAGTCAACCCCGGTCAAGATAGAAGAAAAAGGAACCGTCTGAAATTCGACCTTGTATTCCTTGCTATCCTTGAAAATCGCCTTGACCAAGTCAATATCATAGCCCTTAAAGTCATCCTTTTCCTTAAAGGTAAAAGGCGCCGTATCTGAATCCGTTGCTACGGTCACGTTTTTTTGACTACCGCCTGCCTGATTACTTGTCTGTTGGGAACAACCCGCTACAAATAGGGCTGTGAAAGCAAAACATGCGGCTAAACTTTTTTTAAATTTCATCTTTTTACCTCGTCTCTACATTCCTTTAGTTTAACATGCAAAAAAGAATTTGCCTAATACAAATTCTTTATAGAGGTGATAGTTATTTTTTATAGCCCTAGAAAGTCTGGCGTTTGGCCTTGCGTTCGGCTCGACCACGCGCCCGATTTTCCGCCCGTTTGGTCTTGCGCCGCTTCTCATTGACCGCCCACTGGATTTTCTTCTTGTAGCCCGGCTTGATTTTCTTCTTTTTCTTCTTGACCAAGCCCAGCATCTCATTATCCAGCTTTTCGCGCGTTTTTTCACGATTGAGACGGCGGTCACGGTCATAGGTGTCGACAAATTCGCCATTTTTTATCATTTTTGGCAAAAATTTAATACCCATTTTTTCCAGCTCGCGGATGTCTGAGTCATCGCTCGGTTGGTAGAGGGTAATGGCTGTGCCAGCAAGTCCATTGCGCCCTGTCCGTCCGACGCGGTGCACAAAGAAAGACAAGTCCTGCGGAATGGCATCGTTGATGACATGGCTGACGCCTTCAATATCAATACCACGCGCCGCCAAATCCGTCGCCACAATATACTCAAAATCAAGATTTTTGACTTGGTTCATGATGCGCTTGCGCTCGCGCGGAGCGATGTCTCCGTGAATTTTAGCAACCTTCAAGCCTTGCTCACTCAGATAAGCATGTAAATCATCCGCCCGCGTCTTGGTATTGACAAAAATCATCGCCAAATAAGGCTGCAAGAGCTGGCTGATTTCATAAATTTGTGCATTTTTATCGCGCCCCTTGGTCGAAATCAACCAATTTTCAATCGTGTCTGAAATGACGGTCTTGGTTTTGATTTGCTCAATGACCGGCTGAGACAGGTATTTTTTCAAAAAAGGCTGCAATTTTTGCGGAATGGTGGCTGAGAAAACCAGAAATTGCAAGTCTTTGGGGAGGCTGGCAGCAATCTTGTCCACCGTTGCCAAAAAGCCCATGTCAAGGGTCATATCCGCCTCGTCCACCACAAAAGTATGCGCCTTGTGAATGGCTAAATGCCCCGACTGCACCAAGTCATAAATCCGCCCCGGCGTCCCGACAACAATCTGCGGCTGACTGTGCTGCAATTTCTCAATTTGCCGCGCTTTATCCGTCCCTCCGACAAAGTTTGAAACCTGAATATCTTGGTCAGAAAAGTTGGCAATCTGCCGCGCCGCTTGATAAATCTGGCTGGCTAACTCACGACTAGGTGCCGTAATCACCGCTTGCACCGCCTTGTTTTCTTCGTCCAATTCCTGAAAAATCGGCAGCAAGAACGTGTGGGTCTTGCCAGATCCCGTTTTTGATTCACCGACCAAGTCGCGCCCTGATAAGACGACCGGTATCAGCTTTTCCTGCACTTCGGTCGCCTCGACAAAGTTCAAATCCGCCAGTGCTCTTTGAATGTATTCCTTAAAATTAAAATCCGTAAATTTCATCTTGACCTCTATTCTTCGATAACTCTCTCTATTATAGCAAAAAAACGGACTTTCTGCTTGGGTGAAAAAAGAGACCGTCGGAGCAGTCTCTTACCTTTTATTTTTTCTTTTTGTAAAATGCTAGGAAGTAGAAGAAAACTGGCAAACCAATAATGCTTGTTATTTCCCCAAGTCTGTAAGCAGGCTCTACTGCCGAATCTATCATTAACATTTTATAAAGCGTATAGGGTGCATAAATTGTACAGATAATGGCTACTACTAAAGCCCATTTTCTTTTAACCATAAAACATCAAACCTCTCTTTACAAATACAAAATTGCTAGTGTAATCAAACTCATGGCAAGACCAATTCCCCAGAGGAAAAAGTCAACCTTCCATTCAGACCATTTAGGGCCATTCCCCGACAAGCCACCTAACTCAAGATGATGATGAAAAGGTGTCATCCGAAAAATCCGACGACCTGCGCCATATTTTTTCTTGGTGTACTTAAAATAAGTGACCTGTAGCATGACTGAGCTAGTCTCAAGCACATAGACGAGGCCAATCAAGAGCAGGGTCCATTCCTGATGCAGAGCAATAGAAATGGCAGCTAGCATCCCACCAAGAGCGAGACTTCCCACATCACCCATAAAGACCTTAGCAGGTTTATGGTTGAAGACAAAGAAACCTAGCAAACCGCCAATCATACTCAAAATAACAATCAAAATATCAAGGCGCTTTTGTTCTAGTGCAATGACCGCATAAGCAGCAAGGCTAATAACGACAGAGATACTTGCCAATCCATCAATTCCATCAGTCAAATTGACCGCATTAGAAAAACCAACCAGCCAAAAAAGTGCAAAAAATACATAGGAGAAACCTAAATGAACTGGAAAACCAAAGACATTGAGCATATCGCCTGCACCATGATGATCATAAAAGAGATAGAAAACGATTCCCCCAATAATCTGAAAGAGCAACTTTTGTTTGGGATTAAGCCCCTCATTGATTTTCCGGAAAATCTTAAGAAAATCATCAAGAAAACCAACGGCTCCATAAAGCACCAAGATGAAAAGAACAACTAGTACCGTACTTGTCAGATTACTCGTTATAAGTGCCGTAAAAAAGCTAATCAAAACGCTAGCTAGCAGAAAGACCAAGCCGCCCATAGTTGGCGTACCCGCTTTGGCTTGGTGCTGAATAACATCTTCGTGCATCTGCTGCCCAGAAATATGAGCCTTATGATAGACTCGAATAAAAATTGGAATCCCTACTAAAGTGATCGCAAGAGTTAAAATTCCTGCTACGCTTGCTATAAACATATTAGTCTCCTAGAGTAATCTTCATTTTTTTAATTTTTTTCAGCGAAGTATTTGTAGCAACATTTTGCTTGACGACAGTTGAACCTTGACCAGAGAAGGTTACCTCAATATCCATCCACTTAGCAAATGTTTCAACATTCTCCTTAGTCCATCCATACATATCTGGCATTTCAGAGATATCATTTGTTCGGATTAAAATTTGTTGATTTGCTTTTAAATTACTACCTTTTTTGACAGATACTTCTTTAATTTGACTGCCATTGCCTAAGATAATAGGCTGCACTAAGTTACGTCGCATCTCGGCTGCAAAATCCCCCGGAACACGGTCTTTTGTACTTGGCAATTTATATTTTGTTTCCTTAGTCGTCGCATCTAATCTATCAGAAGGAGTTGTTAGATTTAGTGTATCCTTCATTATCGTTGCTTCTTCCAAAATCGGATTTACAACTGTTTCCCAAAAAGTTGGCGACCAGTGCTCTGGCTGTTGTACCGTCACATACATAATAAATTCTGGATCCTCTGCTGGAACCATAGCGACAACTGAGTTAAGTGTATTTGTATCACCTTCTAGATAGGTCCCATTTTCTGGAATTTGGGCTGTTCCTGACTTAACAGCAACCTTGTAATTTCCTACTTGAATAATTGGGACACCATTTACTTGGAGCGTCCCAAAGTTAGGATCTGTTCCGACGGTAATCATGTAATTACGCGTTTGGCTGGCAGCGTCTTTTGACACTGGATTTCCCACGACCTCACGTTCACTTTGACGAGCACTATCATTGGCATTATCATAAATGGCTGAAATAAACTTGGGCTCAATCATTACCCCGTTGTTGGCGATAGACAAGAAAGCTCGAAGCATTTGAATCTGAGTAACAGCAATCCCTTGTCCAAAAGAACTCATAGCACGACTGACAATATTGTCTGTTGGAAGCGAGCCAGAAGACTCGTCCAAAAGACCAAAACGAGTACGCATACCAAATTTAAATTTGCTCAAATAATCCATCCATTTGGCATCACCCATTTTTTGTTCCAACATAGTCATCCCTATGTTACTAGAATAGGCAAAGGCTTGAGCAAAATTAAGAGTCCGCCCAGAGGCTATTCCCATATTGACATCCCAGTCTTTTATGACCGCATCGGCAATTCGCAACTGATCGTTAAAGTAGTATTCCGTTGTGTTGAAATTGCCACTGTCGATAGCTGAAGCTAGAGTCATGACTTTTAGAGTTGAACCCGGCTCATAATTGCTTTGATAGAGTAGGTCTGAGCCGATACTATTCTTATCAAGCCCTTCTTTCGTATCAGCATTATAGGTTGGCCGCTGGGTGGTCGCAAGAATTTCTCCTGTTTTCGCAGCTACTAAGGTAGCACTCACATAGCGGCCTTTAGCCTTTTCTTGAAAAGCATCCATTCGGATTTCTAAATCATTTTGCAGGGTACTCGAAAGAGTGGTGTAAACATCTTTTCCATCTACTTTACGAGTGGAAACTTGTTCAGACCCGGGCACGATATTCCCATTTTTATCTTTTTCGTAAGTCGTTACCCCGTCTGTCCCAGCTAATATTTTATTAAATGACCGCTCTATTCCACCTGTATTCCCAACAAGTGTCTTACTGCCATCTTTTTTGTCCTCAACTAATTGAGCCAGCCCAATAAATTGCGAAGCAAAAATCCCATTTGGATAACTCCTACTAGGACTTGTCGTAAAGGCAATCCCTTCGATGTGGTTCGCTTTCATCTCATCACGAATAGCAGTCATAACACTATAGGTGATGCCATTTCCTTTACCACCAAAAGAAACTTGCTTTAGTTTTTTTCGTGATAGTTGCTCCTTGACATAGGCTTCATCCATACCGAGGCGATTCTTGAAAATCTCCGCTACCTTACTATACTGAGAAGGTTTTACATAAAGAATCTTTCCCGCAGCTGATTTATATTCCTTATCAATCACCGCATAAACATTATAGGTCGTTGAGTCCTCTGCGATGACGTTGCCGTTTCGGTCATAAATCGTGCCCCGTGTCGCAGGCACTTTTAGCTCCGTTGTGTGAACACGCTTAGCTCCTTCAGATAAATTCTCACCAAACTTGCTGTCTGTCCCAATGATCATAGCAAAATTAATTAGAAAGATAAAAAAGAGAAAAACCGTAAGCAAGCTGAGATTTTTCCCAACACGCTTGCGATTGGCCTCTGGTGTCATCCGATTACGCAACACATAGTCTAGAAATTTTTTCTTCGTATTTCTCATGGCTTCCCTACCACTACTACATTTTTATCTTGAATTGTCATTTTCTGTGAACTGGCAACTTCGCCTAAACGATTGCGTCTAGTCAGCTCATTAACCTCTTGCTTAGCATCATCTAGTTCTGTTTGCTTAGACTCCACTTTACTATTAACCGTTGTTAAATCACGCTGAACCTGTAGTAATTTTGTCTGCATGAAAACTACGCTCACCGCCATGATAAGCGCAGTCAAGATAATTGATCCATAAAAAGCCTTTTCAACGCGCGAAAATTTACTGACCCGCGCTTGTAAGGTTTCCACTCGTCCTCTTTTTACATTTGCCATCGTTTTTCCTCATACTTTTGTCTAATCTTTTTTACTATTTATGTATCTTTTGCGCTACACGCAACTTAGCAGAATGAGCGCGGTTGTTCATCTCTAATTCTTCTTTACTTGGTAAAATAGGTTTGCGATTGACTAATTTTAGCTTGGGCTGCAAATCTTCTGGAATGAAAGGCAAGCCTTTAGGCACATCGACCGTTGAGGCTTCCTTGAACAGCTGCTTGGTCAAGCGGTCTTCCAAAGAATGAAAAGTAATGACTGAAATCCGTCCGCCGACTGCAAGCAAATCAATGGCCTGCTGCAAAGACTCGTCTGCCGCTCCCAGCTCATCATTGACTGCTATCCGAATCGCCTGAAAAATCTGCTTGGCCGGGTGCCCTTTTTTCTTTAATTCCTTAGCGGGCTTGGCTGATTTGATAATCTCTGCCAGCTCCGTCGTTGTTTCAATCGTCTT
Organism: Streptococcus massiliensis DSM 18628; assembly: GCF_000380065.1. Taxonomy (GTDB): domain Bacteria; phylum Bacillota; class Bacilli; order Lactobacillales; family Streptococcaceae; genus Streptococcus; species Streptococcus massiliensis. The sequence continues at coordinate 15,837 of NZ_KB904388.1, forward strand.
TTTCTCCCTAGCCTGCTCAATCTTGCGGGCAATCTGCTTGGAAAACTTATCTTCACCATATTTAAAGAAAATTCGCACCAAGTCTTGATAAGAATAGTGATTGACCACCTCGTGAGCTGTCAAACTTGCCTCGCGATTCATTCGCATATCTAGAGGAGCGTCTTTTTTATAGGAAAATCCGCGCTCGCGCTCGTCCAGCTGCGGGCTGGAAACACCCAAATCATAACAAATGCCGTCAATTTCTTCTACACCGAGCTCCTCTAAACGCGCCTTTAGATTACGAAAATTGTCCTTGATAAAGGTCACCATGCCCTGCTCAACATAGGGTGCCAAGCGCTTTTGGGCATTATCAATCGCCGCCTGGTCTTGGTCAAAAGCATAAAGATGCCCCTGAGAGCCTAGCTTACTGAGTAGATACTGACTGTGCCCCGCTCCGCCTAGGGTGGCATCCACATAGATTCCGTCTTTTTTCACCTCAAGCTGGTCAATCGTTTCATGAAGAAGAACTGTTACATGATGAAATTCATTTGTCATATCTCTATCATTATAACACAATCAAGGGCAAAACAAAATTTAAAAAATATTTTGTCGCATATCGCTCAAAAAAGAAGCAAGTATATTCGACATATAATGTACACCAGTATTGCATCTTTTATCAAAAAGGATTATACTTTAGGCATTAGGGGTGCTCTATTCCCAAAATAGTAAAAATCATGAGCACCATATGTCTAAAGTTAGAAAGGATAAATTATGAAAAAAGAAGATATAAAAAGGATAAAATTATTTTTTATTATTATCATTCTAGCGATCGATATTTATTTAGCTTTTTATGGTTTTACTCATAATAATATGCTTTTAGCTGGAGTTGGCTTATTAGGAATGCTCTCGCTCTTCATAAATCTTAAACGAAAGTGAGAACATGATTATAACAGGCGTGATTCTTTATATCAGACACATCCAGATTTGACCATTTATAACCTTGATATGCACTTTTCTCCTACGTTCCATTCTTGAAATAATAGACTTTGAACTTGCCTTTTTAGCTTTTCCTTTGGTACAATAGCAATATGTTCAAAAAATTCTCTACCAAACGAATTCTGTTAATAGCTTTACTCCCTTTTAGTATCAGTCTGTATCTCTTTTTCACAACAACTGAACCGACTATTTTCTGGTTGGCTGCGGCAGTTCTTGCGGCATGCTTTTACCTACTCTACAAATCATTTAAGAAAAATAGTGGAAGAGATAAACTAAAAAAATAGGATAGCCTCTCTAACATTACTCTTCTGCTTTAGGAATTGAAAACCTTTCTTTTCAGTTCTTTTTTCTTAGATTTATGTTAAAATAAAGGCAACATTTAAAAAGGATTTTAGGATATGTTTCGTTTTTTTTCGCGTCTGACACCAGCACGACGAATTTTACTTAGCTTTGCCATGGTTATCCTTGTCGGATCGCTTTTACTAAGTCTTCCATGGATGCAAGTACCAACTTCATCTGCCCATTACATCGATCACCTCTTTACAGCCGTATCTGCAGTTTGTGTAACCGGGTTATTTACTAAAGCAGTGGCAGATACCTATAATGTTTGGGGGCAACTCATCTGCATGTTGCTGATTCAGATTGGGGGGCTGGGGCTTATCAGCTTTATTGGTCTATTTTATGTGAGAAGTAAGCAAAAACTTAGTTTCTCCAGCCGAACAACAATTCAAGAAAGTATTAGCCATGATGAAAGCAAATCCATGAAAGATTTTATTCGGGCTATTTTTCTCATTACCTTTAGTTTAGAAGCACTTGGAGCATTCCTGCTTAGTTTTCGTTTCGTTCCACTCTTAGGCTGGGGAAAAGGAATTTTCTCTTCTATTTTCATCGCAATTTCAGCTTTCTGTAATGCTGGCTTTGATAATCTGAGCGCTAACAGTTTTTCGCCCTATCAGATAGATCCCCTCATCAATTTAACAGTTGCGGCACTGATTATTATGGGAGGGCTAGGATTTTCCGTTTGGTTTGATCTCAAGACCAATGTACGGCCAAAACAAGGACCGCGCAGACTTCGTTTTCATACCAAAGTGGTCTTGATGTTAACAGGAGTTATTCTAGCAACCGGAACTATTTTGACTCTTATTACTGAATATAATAACCCTGCCACTATTGGCAATCTCAGCTTTGGTAATAAATTACTAGTCAGCTTTTTCCAATGTGTTAGCATGAGAACGGCGGGATTCTCCAGCATTGACTACACACAAGCTCATTCGGTAACCTTACTGCTCTACTCACTACAAATGTTTATCGGAGGAGCCCCCGGAGGAACTGCTGGTGGTTTGAAAATAACAACTCTTCTTGTTGTCATTGCCTTTGCTCGAACAGAAATCTTGGGTCTTCCCTACACCAACTTTCGGTCTCGAACTTTCTCGGAAAAGACGACTCAAAAAGCTTTCACTGTCTTATTTGTTTTTACTCTTACTTTTCTGATTGGTTTAACTTTCCTTAGTCTATTTGAAGGAGATAATCATCGTTTTATCCATTTACTATTTGAAACTGTATCTGCCCTCGCAACAGTTGGAGTATCTGCCAATGTCACGACGACACTCAGTACAGCTGGGCTAATTGTCATCATGCTACTGATGTTTATCGGACGCATTGGACCATTGACTCTGATTGTCAGCATTTCAGATCATAAACCAGATAAAAAAGATACTATAAAACAGGCTAAGGCCAATGTCTTAGTTGGTTAAATTTATACTATTATTGATTAAAAAGGAAAAAATATTATGGCAAACCGTACGATTGGCGTTCTAGGACTTGGTGTCTTTGGACGCAGCATTGTTAACACCCTCAGTAAATACGATTGCGACATCATTGCTGTAGATGACCACGAGGAAGCAATCAACCACTTTGAACCAGTCCTTGCGCGCGGTGTAGTGGGAGATTTCACCGATCAAGAACTTTTGCAAGCTGCTGGGATTGATACTTGTGACACAGTCGTCGTAGCAACAGGAGAAAATCTAGAGTCTAGTGTCCTCGCTGTTATGCACTGCAAATCTTTAGGAGTTGAAAAAGTAATTGCTAAGGTTAAGAGTAAGACGACTCGTCAAGTATTGACTAAAATTGGAGCGGATCGAGTCATCTCACCTGAGCGTGAGACAGGGATTTCTCTTGCTAAACACTTACTCCATCGCGATACAACAGATGTCATCCAACTGGACAAAAATGTCTCTATTATCGAATTTTACCCACCTAAGCGCTGGTTAGGTAAACGCCTGGGTGAACTTGACCTCCGCCAGCGTTACAAGCTTAATATCATTGGCTACCGCAAACGCGAAGATGGTAGCCTTGATGTTCAGATTGATCCAGACTTTGTCTTTAAAGAAGATGAACTTCTCATGGCAGTGACAGATAGCAAAATTGTTGACCATTTTGAAGATGTGACGAGGTACCTATGATGGATAAGAGTTGTGTTTTTTGTAGTCAAGCTACTCCTTTGTTAGAAAATGAACTTGCCCTTGCTTTCTTTGATCAATCACCAGTTAGCCCAGGACACCTACTGATTATTCCTAAAGTTCATCGGCAAGACTACTTTGATTGTAGTAAGGAGGAACTTGCTGCAATCAACGATTTAACAAGGTAAGCAAAGTTTTATCTAGAAGAGCAATTTAGACCCGACAGTTACAATATTGGTTGGAACTGTGGTCAATCTGCAGGACAAACGATCTTCCACTGTCACATGCACCTCATCCCTCGTTATCAAGGAGATGTGAAAAATCCCACTGGTGGTGTCCGTGGACTGATACCTGATAAACAGAATTATAAAAAACGATGAAAAATGAAAAGAACCGCTTATAATGGACAGTATAAAAAATGTGGCTCTTTGTCAACTGTAGTGGGTTAACGCAAAGTCATACCCTGGAGAGAACCGAATTGGTTCTCTCCTTTTTGATATTTAAAGCGATGAGGATTCTAGTTTTAAAGTTGTCAAAGTTCCGAAAGCCGAAAGCATTTCGCTTGATGACTTTGATGAGGTTGTTAGTGGCCTCTAGCTTTGCATTTGAGTAAGGGAGTTCAAGAGCGTTGATAATTTTATCTTTGTCCTTGAGAAAGGTTTTAAAAACAGTCTGAAAGATAGGATTTA
>NZ_KB904389.1 GCF_000380065.1 Streptococcus massiliensis DSM 18628
CTCATCGAAGATACAATTTCTTCTGTAAACCCTATCTTTCAGACTGTTTTTAAGACTTTTTTGAAAGAGAGGGACAAGATTATCAATGCTTTGGAACTTCCCTACTCAAATGCTAAGCTAGAGGCCACTAACAACCTTATCAAGGTTATCAAGCGCAACGCTTTCGGCTTTCGGAACTTTGACAACTTTAAAACTAGAATTCTCATCGCTTTAAATATCAAAAAGGAGAGAACCAATTCGGTTCTCTCCAGATCTTAGCTGACATCAACCCACTACAGTTGACAAAGAGCCATAATCTCCCTATAAGGCTCGTCAAAACCGACGGGCTTTTTTTGCTGTTGTTTATTTGACTTTGTCAACCCTTTTTCGTGTTATAATAAAAGCATGGAAAAAAAGAAAAAATTATTATTAATTGACGGTTCGTCCGTTGCTTTTCGCGCTTTTTTCGCGCTTTATAATCAAATCGATCGTTTTAAAAGTCCGTCAGGGCTCCACACCAACGCTATTTATGGCTTTCATCTCATGCTCAATCATCTCTTGGAGCGCATCAACCCCAGCCATATCCTAGTGGCTTTTGATGCGGGCAAAACGACTTTCCGCACCGATCTCTACGCGGACTACAAGGGCGGTCGGGCTAAGACGCCAGATGAGTTTCGCGAGCAGCTCCCTTTCATTCGCCAGATGCTGGACATGCTGGGCATTCGCTATTACGATTTGGTGCAGTATGAGGCGGACGACATTATCGGGACTTTGGATAAAATGGCAGAGCAAGACGATTACGACGTGACCATTGTTAGCGGCGATAAGGACTTGATTCAGCTGACGGATGCTAATACCGTGGTCGAAATTTCCAAAAAGGGCGTCGCCGAGTTTGAAGAATTTACCCCAGCCTATCTCAAGGAAAAAATGGGGATTAGCCCTAGCCAGTTCATTGACCTCAAGGCACTCATGGGAGACAAGTCGGACAATATCCCCGGCGTTACCAAAATCGGGGAAAAGACCGGGCTCAAGCTACTGCTAGAATATGGCTCGCTGGAAGGAATTTATGACAATATTGACCAGATGAAGGCGTCCAAGATGAAGGAAAATCTGGTCAATGACAAGGAGAAAGCCTTTCTAGCTAAAAAGCTCACAATTATTGATACTCAAGCACCGATTGAGTTAGGCTTGGATGATCTTCTCTATCAAGGGCCTCAGTTAAAAGGGTTGGCTAGGTTTTATGACGAGATGGGTTTCAAACAACTTAGACAAAATTTAGATATGTCATCTATTTCAGAAAAAACTTCTGCCAATGTTACTTATACTGAAGTGGAAGAGCTTAGCCCAGACATGCTCACAGAGGATAGCTTTTTTCACTTCGAGATTTTGGGTGACAATTATCACACCGAGGATTTGGTCGGCTTTGCTTGGGGCAATGCTGAAAAGATCTATGTCAGCCAAAAGGTTGAGTTGCTAGAGCAGCCTTTGTTTAAAGAGTTTTTGGAGAGAACAGCGCTCAAGGTTTATGATTTCAAGCGGGTCAAGGTGCTACTCAATCGCTGGGGCATCACTTTGCCGCCTGCTCGCTTTGACAGCCGCTTGGCAAAGTATCTTTTGTCCACTGTGGAAAACAACGAAATCGCAACGATTGCTAGTCTTTACGGCCGCACGAACTTGCCGCAGGACGAGGCGGTATATGGCAAGGGGGCTAAGCGTGCTCTGCCAGAAAAAGAAGTTCTTTTGGAGCATTTGGCTAGAAAAGTAGCGGTGCTGGTTGAGACTGAGCAGCCTATGATCGAACGCTTAATGGAGCACGACCAACTGGACTTGTTGCTAGATATGGAGCAGCCTTTGGCTTATGTCCTTGCCAAAATGGAAATTGCTGGTATCAAGGTAGAGCGTGAGACCCTGCAGGATATGCAGGCACAAAATGAGGTGCTACTGGAGCAGCTCACCAAGGAAATCTACGAGCTGGCTGGCGAAGAGTTTAATATCAATTCACCCAAGCAGCTGGGGACGATTTTGTTTGACAAGCTGGGCTTGCCAACTGCTCTGACCAAGAAAACCAAGACCGGTTATTCCACAGCAGTCGATGTCTTAGAAAAGCTTGCGCCGATTGCACCGATTGTCGCGAAAATCTTGGACTATCGCCAGATTGCCAAAATCCAGTCGACCTATGTCATTGGTTTGCAGGAGTCTATTTTGCCAGACGGGAAAATCCACACCCGCTATGTGCAAGACTTGACCCAGACCGGTCGCCTGTCCAGTGTCGACCCTAATCTGCAAAATATCCCCGTGCGCTTGGAGCAGGGGCGACTGATTCGCAAGGCTTTTGTGCCTGAGTGGCAGGATAGCGTGCTCCTTAGTTCGGACTATTCTCAAATCGAGCTGCGGGTTTTGGCGCATATTTCTGGTGACCAGCACTTGATTGATGCTTTTAAGCATGGCGCAGACATTCATACCTCAACGGCTATGCGGGTCTTTGGTATCGAAAAGCCAGAAGACGTGACGCCTAACGACCGCCGCAATGCCAAGGCTGTCAATTTTGGAGTGGTCTACGGTATTTCAGATTTTGGTTTGTCCAATAACCTAGGTATCAGCCGTAAGGAAGCCAAGTCTTACATTGACACCTATTTTGAGCGCTATCCGGGCATCAAACATTACATGGAAAATGTGGTGCGCGAGGCGCGCGACAAGGGCTATGTTGAAACGCTCTTTCACCGTCGGCGGGAAATTCCTGACATCAATTCACGCAATTTTAACGTGCGGGGCTTTGCTGAGCGGACAGCAATCAATTCGCCTATCCAAGGTAGTGCAGCGGACATTCTCAAAATTGCTATGATTCGTCTGGACAAGGCTTTGGAAAAAGGAACTTTTCAGACGCGCATGCTCTTGCAGGTGCACGATGAGATTGTTCTGGAAGTGCCAAATAAGGAGCTAGAAGCCGTTCGTGCTCTGGTTAAGCAAGTCATGGAAGAAGCGATTGAGCTAGCTGTTCCGTTAGAAGCCGATGAGAATGCAGGCAAGACTTGGTACGAAGCCAAGTAGGATAAAGTAGAATAAATATATAAGAGGCTGGAACGGAAATTCCAACCTTTTATTTACATAATAGTTTTAAAATCTGTTTTTCAATCAAAGCTAGCTCCTCTTTTTCATTACGAATCGGACACCCAAGAATAAAATGCTGAATAAAATAAGGAGCAAGTTGACCAACAAAAGCACGAATAAGTAAAGAATCGGGTAGTTCAGAATCAAAATTAGCATTTTGTTCACCGATTCTTCGCAAATTACCAGTGACACTTGCAGTAAGAGTAGTAAAAATAGTTTTGGCCCGATCTTGGATTCGTGGCTGAATCAGCACTTCCTGTAGAAGAATTTGGAACAGCTCTTTATTAGCCTTAATCAGAGCAGAACGATCCACTACAATAAAGTGTACAAAATCTTCTAGATTGGAAAACGTAGCAAGTCGTTCTGTGAAATCATCCCTTAATATAGGGGTAATAACAGATAGGATTTCTAAAAGTAAATCCTCTTTGGTTTTAAAATATTTAAAAATTGTCGCTTGGCTAACAGCAGCTTCTCCTGCGATTTGAGCAGTTGATGTGCCAGCATATCCTTGACGGGCAAAGAGTTTAATAGCAGATAATAGAACCTTTTTCTTGCCTTTTGGCATTCCTGTTTCCTCAAGGATAGTATGAAAGTCTGAAAGGATATTGGTTAACATAAAATCTCTCCTTCGTATGTCAGATTACTTAAAAATTAAACCTTGCGGTAGCGACGCAGTCCCTCAATATTGAGAACGGTTAGAACTAAAGTAAAGAGTGTTAACACACCCAACTGAGGGAGAATTTTTTCTAATCCTTGCCCATGGATAATGATGTCAGTCATAGCTTGCCCAGAGTAAGAAAGAGGCAGGAATTTACCCACCACCTGAACCCAAGAAGCCATATTTTCCAGTGGGATAATACCTGAAAACATCATTTGTGGCATGACTACGATAGGGATAAACTGCATCATTTGGAATTCGGATTTTGCCAAGGTTGATAAAAAGAAACCAAAAGATAGAGCCACGAGTGCCAATAAAAAATTGACAATCATCACATCTATTATGCTACCGACTACTTCAATATCCAGAAGGTAAATGGTAGCAAAGACAATGACAGTAGTTTGAAGAATAGCAATAATTCCATAGCTAATCATGTAACCAAGAACAATCTCACTACGTTTAACAGGGGTGGCAAGTAAACGATCGAGAGTACCGCTTGTACGCTCTTTGAGCAGTGCTATACCAGAGATCAGAAAAACAAAGAAGAAGACAATAAAACCCATGAGAATAGGGATCATCTTATTAAAGAAACCAGTGTCTTTATTTCCATAAATATAGTGTTGTTGAATGCTTGCTGTACGGAGCTGTTCAGAACTCTGTGCTGCTTGGCTCACTGTTTGTCCACTCGTGGCAGTGGCTTTGGCTAGTTGTTCCTTGGCTTGAGCAAGACTTTCGGTCAATTTAACAACCGTATCCTTTAGTTTTTCGGTGGACATTTGGGTTAAAGCCGTACTAAAGACTTGGCGTGTTGCTATGGTTTTTGAGGAATCATAATTGGCATAAGTAATTTCATACTGTTTATCGTTGTTTTCTTTGATAATACCGTCTACTTTTTCTTCTTTAAGGTTACGCTTTGCTTCAGTAACACTAGTATAGGATTTAAGTGTGACATGATCTATATCTTCTAATTTTTGAACAAGCTGTTTATCCAAATGAATAGTAGCAAGTTTAACTTCAGTCGTTGTACTAGCTGAAAACATGACATTGAGTAGCCACATGATAAAGATCGGCGCGATAAACATCATGGCAAGAGTACGTTTGTCGCGGAAGAGTTCCCGCAAAACTTTTTTAACAATAGCAAAAGTTCTCATGATATATTCTCCTCAGCTTTTAAAAATACATCTTCAATGGTTGGGACTTGATACTGTTCTTTGAGTGCAGTTGGTGTATCGAAGGCGATAATTTGTCCTTGAAGAAGAAGTCCGACCTTGTCGGTTAATTCAGCTTCGTCCATGACGTGGGTCGTAACTAGAATTCCCACCCCTTCATCACGAAGTTTAGTTAATTCGGTCCAAATTTGTCGGCGCAGTGCAGGGTCAATCCCTACTGTTGGTTCATCCAAAATCAAGAGTTCTGGCTTGCCCAAGAGTGCAATTGCAAGTGATAAGCGCCGCTTCATACCGCCAGAAAACGAACGAACTTTCTTTTCCAAGTCAGGAGTTAAATCTACCACTTCTGCCACATGCTGCATAGCTGACAATAAATCTCGTTTTTTGATCCCTTTCATTTGTCCGAAAAATTCTAGATTCTCGCGAGCAGATAAACTCTCATAAAGTGCATCAGATTGAGCCATATAACCAATATCGCCGAGAATATGTCGGTCTGGCATATGTGAACCTAAAACGAGAGCCTCTCCACTATCAGCCTTTTCCATGCCTAGCATGGTCTTGATCATGGTAGATTTTCCGGCGCCAGATGGCCCAATTAAGCCAACAATGGTAGCAGCTTGCAGGTCAAAACTGACATTGCTGAGCACAACTTGATTGCCAAAAGACTTTTTTAAGCCTTGCAAATGTAGTAATAGTTTCATCATTACTCCTTTAGTGGAATTTAGAATTTCAAGAAAATGATATGGTTGATAAGGTGTCATCCCAAGCCTTTTTATCTATTGGATAATAGAACAAATCATTGTTTGGAGATTAAACAGCTTTTTAATAACATTTTTCTGAAATCATTCGTTTTAAATATAGTGAGTGACTAATCGCTCACCTTCTTATAAAGTATATTTTAGCACTCGTAAATAGCCTTGTCAATAATTTAAATGGATAGGAATCTTATTACTAGGGTTACTGTCTTATTTATGGTATAATGATAAAAATTTTTGATGGGGAAAAAGAATGTCAAAATCTGCTATTATTTTGCTGAAAGAGCATTATCTGAGTCATTTAAAAGAAAATCCTGAGCTTTTGATTGGGATTGAGCTGGAGTTGCCGATTGTTAATACGAAAAGGGAAGCGGTTGATTTGGCTGTTTCCAAGGCTCTTTTGCACCATCTCGTGACAACTTTAGACTTTGATGTGGAAAAGTATGACTTGGATGGAAATCCAATCCAGTTGGTCAAGGAGGAAAGTCAAGATCGGATCCTTTTTGAAGTGTCTTACACAACCCTAGAATTTGCCTTTGGTCCGGTCAAGACTTTGTTAGAGGTAGAAAAACGCTTTGAAACCTACTTGTCTGTTATTCAGGATTTTTTATGTGAACGAGGGCATTTGATCGTCGGACAAGGACTTAATCCGCAATGGGCGACAAATGACAATCAACCTGTAAAATCACCTCGCTATCAGATGTTGATGGACTATTTGGCTTTGGGTAAGAATTACTCTCAACTACATTCATTTCCCCAGTACGGCGCTTTTATCTGTGGTAGTCAGGTCCAGTTAGACGTGTCACGCAGTAATTTTTATCAGGTCATCAATGCTTTCAATCAGATTGAAGCAGCCAAAGCTTATCTATTTGCGAATTCTACTTTTGATGGGACTGACTGGGATACAAGGATCAGCCGAGATATATTTTGGGAAGCATCCATGCACGGTCTTTTGACTGAAAATGTGGGGGTCAATGCTGTTGATTTTGCAACAGAAGAAGATTTTTTTGACTACCTGAGTCAGTCTGCCATGTTTACTGTCCAGCGTCAAGGAAGGGACTATTATTTTCCGCCGGTATCGGTAGTCGATTACTTTTCCAAAGCGAAATTTGAGGCTGTTGACCTTCATGGCGATAAGACCATTCTTCAGCCCTTAGAAAGTGATATAGAGAGCCACCGTAGCTATCAATTCCAGAGTTTGACCAAGCGAGGAACAGTAGAATTTCGCAGTGTCTGTGCCCAACCGTTGGATCGGACTTTTGCACCGGCTGCCTTTCATTTGGGGCTTTTGGTAGAGCTAGAGACTTTGGAACACTATCTAGCAACAGCGCCATTTTTTACTAAATGGGGTCGCAACTATAAAGCTTTACGACGTCAATTTTCTAAAAAAGAGCTGACAGCCGAAGAAAAATCTTCAATCCAAAGTTTCAGTAAAGATTTGTTAAAAATCGCCAAAAATGGTCTTTTGACGCGTGGCTTTGGGGAAGAGCTTTATCTTTCAAAAATACAACTACATTGAACCAACTATATTAAACATTATTTAGTAGTACCTCGCAAGAATATCTTGTGGGGATTTTTAAGTTTTAAGGGGGCATCTTGATGGCTAAAATGGCTGGTGTGCGGAAACTCCAACCAAATTTGCGCGTGCAGCCAATGGTCATTGATCCATTTGCTATCAATGAACTGGACTACTACTTGGTTTCTCACTTCCACAGTGACCACATTGACATCAATACAGCGGCAGCGATTGTCAACAATCCAAAACTCAACCACGTGAAATTTGTCGGACCTTACGAATGTGGCGAAATCTGGAAAAATGGGGTGTGCCAGAAGAGCGCATGATCATTGTGAAGCCAGGGGATACCTTTGAGTTTAAGGATATAAAAATTCATGCAGTCGAATCATTTGACCGTACTTGTTTAGTTACTTTGCCAGTCGAAGGTGCTGAAGAACATGGGGGGGAATTAGCTGGCCTGCCAGTAACGGATGAAGAAATGGCTCGTAAGGCTGTCAACTATATCTTTGAAACTCCAGGTGGAACGATTTATCATGGGGCTGACTCTCACTTCTCAAACTACTTTGCAAAACACGGAAAAGACTTTGATATTGATGTTGCCATTAACAACTACGGTGACAACCCAATCGGTATCCAAGACAAGATGACCTCTATCGATTTGCTTCGTATGGCTGAAAATCTGCGTGCCAAAGTTATCATCCCAGTTCACTACGATATTTGGTCTAACTTTATGGCTTCAACCGACGAAATTCTTGCCCTTTGGAAAATGCGTAAGGAACGCCTGCAATATCAATTCCACCCATTCATCTGGGAAGTTGGTGGCAAGTATACCTACCCGCAAGATAAGGACAGAATTGAATACCACCACCCACGTGGATTTGACGACTGCTTCGAGCACGATTCAAATATCCAATTCAAGGCTTTGCTCTAATCATTTGAGAGGATTTGGACTGGCTTAGGTTTCTTTGCCTTGTTAGTCCAAATAGATTTTCAGTAGATATAAAACACATAAATAGTATTATCCGTATGTTGCGATATGCGGATAATTTTCATATAATAGAAACAAGTAGAAAATGCGCGAAGCGCTTGCTTCGTTGCCAATGTGAAAGGAAATTCTATGTCAAATTTATCTGTCAATGCCATTCGCTTTTTAGGAATTGATGCCATTGAAAAATCAAAATCAGGTCACCCAGGTGTCGTCATGGGCGCAGCGCCAATGGCTTACGACCTCTTTACCAAACAAATGCGCATCAATCCAGCAGTGCCAAACTGGATCAACCGCGACCGTTTTGTCTTGTCGGCTGGACATGGCTCTATGTTGCTCTATGCTTTGCTTCATTTGTCAGGCTTTGCGGATGTGTCCCTAGACGAAGTCAAAAACTTCCGCCAATGGGGCTCTAAAACACCAGGTCACCCAGAATTTGGACACACTGCGGGTGTGGATGCAACAACTGGACCGCTCGGTCAAGGGATTTCAACTGCGACTGGTTTTGCTCAAGCAGAGCGTTTCTTAGCGGCTAAGTATAACCGCGAAGGCTATAATATTTTCGACCATTATACTTATGTTATCTGTGGTGACGGCGACCTTATGGAAGGGGTGTCTGCTGAAGCGGCTTCTTACGCTGGTTTGCAAAAATTGGATAAACTCATTGTCCTTTATGATTCAAACGACATCAACTTAGACGGTGAAACCAAAGATTCCTTTACCGAAGATGTGCGTGCTCGCTACAATGCTTACGGCTGGCACACTTCCTTGGTTGAAGACGGGACGGACCTTGCTGCTATTAACGCCGCTATCGAAGAAGCAAAAGCGTCTGGTAAGCCTGCCCTCATCGAAGTGAAAACCGTTATCGGTTACGGCTCACCAAACAAGCAAGGAACCAATGCAGTACATGGTGCGCCGCTTGGTCCAGAAGAAACAGCAGCAACGCGCAAGGCTCTAAATTGGGACTACGCCCCATTTGAAGTTCCGGCAGAAGTTTATGCGGACTTCAAGGAAAATGTGGCTGACCGCGGAGCAGCAGCTTACGATGCTTGGGTTAAGTTGGTTGAAGACTACAAGGCTGCTCATCCAGAATTAGCGGCAGAAGTGTCTGCTATCATTGAAGGACGCGACCCAGTCGAGCTCAAGCCAGAAGACTTCCCAGTTCTCGAAAATGGCTTTTCTCAAGCCACTCGTAACTCTAGCCAAGATGCGCTCAATGCCGCAGCTAAAGTCTTGCCAACCTTCCTCGGGGGCTCTGCCGACCTTGCTCACTCAAATATGACCTATATCAAGGAAGACGGTTTGCAAGACGATAGCCACCGCCTCAACCGTAATATTCAGTTTGGTGTGCGTGAGTTTGCTATGGGGACTATTCTCAATGGTATGGCACTGCACGGTGGACTGCGTGTCTACGGTGGAACCTTCTTTGTCTTCTCAGACTATGTCAAGGCAGCCGTGCGCCTGTCAGCTCTGCAAGGACTTCCTGTGACCTATGTCTTTACCCACGACTCTATCGCCGTTGGAGAAGACGGCCCAACTCACGAGCCGATTGAGCACTTGGCAGGGCTTCGCGCCATGCCAAATCTCAATGTCTTCCGCCCAGCAGATGCGCGGGAAACACAGGCTGCTTGGTATCTGGCTTTGACTAGCAAAACAACACCGTCAGCCCTCGTTCTCACTCGTCAAAACTTGACGGTTGAAGAAGGAACAGACTTTGAAAAGGTTGCCAAGGGTGCTTATGTGGTTTATGAAGAAGCAGGCTTTGATACCATTCTTTTAGCGTCAGGTTCTGAGGTCAATTTGGCAGTTGCTGCGGCTAAGGAATTAGCAGGGCAAGGCATCAAGGTGCGCGTGGTTTCTGTACCGTCAACAGAGCTCTTTGATGCGCAAGACGCCGCTTACAAGGAAGCAATCTTGCCAAATGCAATCCGTCGCCGCCTAGCTATCGAAATGGGCGCGACTCAAAGCTGGTACAAATATGTTGGACTGGACGGAGCCGTTCTTGGTATCGATACTTTCGGTGCTTCAGCTCCAGCCGCTAAGGTCATGGCAGAGTACGGCTTTACTGTAGAAAATGTTGTAAAGACTGTCAAAAGCTTATAAGAACATTATATATTTAAAACAGTAAATTGTTAAAGCAATTTTAAAAACATTTAATAAACAAAGTATTGTTATACTAATTTTATCTTTTCTAATATTGGAGGACACAGAATGAAAAAAAGATTTTTAATGCCTATTGTAGCTTTATTAGCAGTTGTAGCGCTTGCAGCTTGCTCTAATAATAAGCAAGAAGAAAGCCAATCAACTTCAACTGAAAAGTCATCAATGACTGAGAAATCTTCAACTTCTAATTCTTCTTCAAAAACAGAATCATCAACTAATACGAGTTCTAGTACAAATAATACCGGTTCGGCCGCATTTCTGACAGATGAAGAAATGAAGGCAGCAAAAACAGTTGGGGATTTCAAAAAGCTCTATGCCAATCTGATTCAAAATCTTTTGCAACGTGCTGAGGAACAAGGTAAATCTGTTCCGGAACAAGGCAAAGATACCTATCAAAAAGCGACAGAAACTTTGAAATCACAGATGGAACAGGCTCAGAAAGACTATGATGCAGGTATTGCTCAACTGGGCGGTGATGAAGTAGAAATTTCAGAAGGGAACCGACAAGGGATTATTGAAACCTTGAAAGCAACTATGCAATATGCTCAAAAGCAACTAGATGCAGCGCAAAAATCATAAAATTAGTAAGAACCTCATTTGACGGGGTTCTTTTATCAGTTTTTCTCAGAAATATGAGATTATAAGAAAAATCCCATAAAATTTGTCTTAGAAAAATAGGGAAAATGTTTTTGGATAAGGCTATACTAGTAGATGAAGGAGGAAGGCTATGAATATGATAGAAAGCTTTAATCAGACCATTGATTATCTGGAAAGTCAGTTGACAGGTGACATAGATGAGAAGAAAGTTGCGCAACTATCCGGTTATTCTTATGCTATGTTCAGCCGCATTTTTTCGATCTTTACAGGGATAACGCTCTCTGAGTATCTCCGTTATCGTAGAATGACAGAGGCTGGTCTGGAACTTCGTTCCTCAAGGATAAAGGTGCTTGACTTGGCGCTTAAGTACGGCTATGATTCGCCTGATTCTTTTACGGCAGCTTTCAAGTCATTTCATGTTTTCACACCTTCAGAAGTGAGAAAAGGTCAGCCATTCGTACCTTTTCTAAACTAAAATTACGGCTACGTGTCCAAGGAGGGAGCGACATGAATATTACCATTCAAAGAAAAGCAGCCTTTTCTGTTGCGGGTGTTGATAAAGAAAGCATTCCAAATTCAAAATGTCCGAGTGTCTGGGAAGAGCTTTATCAAAAGCAGAACCATGACGACCTAGTGGAATTAGGGAATGGACAGTCTTTTGGGGTGTGTCCTGATATTGACAATGTGGACGCTATCAACTACATGGCGGCTTACGATGTGGAAAATAGAAGGTTAGCTCAAGAAATGGGGCTCACGATTTTGGAGATAGCAGAGGCTGATTATGCAGTAGTAGAGTTAAAAGAATCAATTCCTGCTTGTATCCATGCAGGCTGGAAATACCTAATGGAAGAATTTTTTCCACAAAATCATCTCATGCACTCAGGCGCGCCAGATTTTGAAGTCTATGCAGAAGGAGATATGAGCAGCCTAGATTACCGCATGGAGCTCTGGGTTCCGGTTGTCAAAGCCTAAGTAAAAACTTCCGCTAATTATTGTTTTGGCGGAAGTTTCGTTTTTGGGGCATAAGATGTTATAATAAAGCTAACAAAACAAGCGAGGTGCATTATGACCAACGAGGAATGGATTTATGCCAAGTTAGATGAGTTGGGGATTGCCTATGATCGCCTAGACCATGAGCCGATTTACTCGGTCATTGAGGCGGCGGAGAAAGGGATTGTCCTGCCGGGCTGTCAAGTTAAAAATCTGCTTTTGAAAAACAAGAAAGGGCGGCAGTTCTATTTGGTTATTTTGCCTGATGAAAAGATTGCGGACATTAAGCACTTGGCAGAAGTTCTGGGCGAGAAGCGTCTGTCTTTTGCTAGCGATGAGAATCTAACAGAGCTCATGCAGGTGGAAGCGGGCTCGGTCACGCCTTTCGGCTTGGTTTTTGACAAGGAAAAGAAAGTGCAGGTCATTATCGATGAGAGCGTGGACGTGGACGCCAAGGTCGGCTTTCATCCCTTTGTCAACACGACGACCCTCAATATCGCCTATCCTGATTTGCTGCGTTTTTTGAAATGGGCAGAGCATGAACCCCAGCGACTCAACTGCTAATCAGACTTGCGGCTGATTTTTGGACGATTGGGAGTGCTACCTTGTCAATCTCCTGAAAATCTGTTATAGTAGTAACTAGATTGAAATTCAAAGGAGTTACAAATGAACTATTCATTTTTGATTATGATTGTTGCTATGGGGGGACTCATGTTCTGGATGTCTCGTTCTCAAAAGAAACAGCAAGAAAAACGTATGGAAAGCCTTAGCCGTCTTAGCAAGGGCAATGAAGTAATCACAATCGGTGGTCTTTATGGAACGATTGATGAGGTGGATGTGGACAATAAACGTGTTGTTTTGGATGTAGATGGTGTCTATCTGACCTTTGAACTTGGAGCCATTAAAACGGTTTTGCCAACAAGTGAAGCAAACACAGAAGTCATTGAAAACAACGATGTTGTTGAAGGCGCTTCTGCTATTGAAGAATAAAACTTCATTCGAATCTAGTTTGATTCGAATTTTTTTGATCGTAAAAACCGAGAAAAAAGTATAAAAAAGTAGAAGAAAGTTCGTTTTTTGTTCGATGTATGATATAATAAAAGAAAAACATAAACGGTGGAAATATGAAATTAAGACGAAGCGAACGTATGGTAGTGATTTCAAACTACCTCATTAATCATCCTTATGAACTGACTAGTCTGAATACATTTGCAGAAAAGTACGAGTCAGCTAAATCTTCTATCTCTGAGGACATCGTGATCATTAAACGAGCTTTTGAGGAAATTGAGATTGGAACGATTGAGACGATCACAGGAGCTGGCGGTGGCGTTATTTTTCGACCATCTATCTCTGACAGAGAAGGGAAAGCTATCATTGAAGAACTCCGAACTCAACTTTCAGAAAGTGATCGTATTTTGCCAGGGGGCTACATCTATTTATCAGACCTTTTGAGCAATCCTCTTATTTTGAACAACATTGGTCGGATTATTGCTAAAGCGTTTAAAGATCAAAAGATTGACGCAGTCATGACCGTTGCCACAAAAGGAGTACCGCTTGCCAATGCAGTGGCAAATGTGCTCAATGTTCCTTTTGTCATTGTGCGCAGGGACTTGAAGATTACAGAGGGATCAACTGTCAGTGTGAATTATGCCTCTGGTTCGAGCGACCGAATTGAAAAGATGTTTCTATCAAAGCGCAGTCTTAAAGCAGGAAGTCGGGTTTTGATTGTTGATGATTTCTTAAAAGGTGGCGGTACAGTTAACGGGATGATTAGTCTTTTGACCGAGTTTGATTCAGAGTTGGCTGGGGTCGCGGTTTTTGCAGATAATGTGCAAGAAAAACGTGATCATTTGGAATACAAATCTTTGCTCCGCGTGACAAATATCGATGTGAAAGCCAATAAAATTGATGTCGAAGTTGGAAATATTTTTGATGCTTAGGAGTTAATAAATTTTTAGGAATAAAATAGAGAATCATTTTGTGAAAATTTTCCTTATATCAAGAAAACTTTTGAAAAGTGTGGTATAATAGGTGTGTATAAAAATAGAAAAAGGAGTTTTTGTATCATGGCAAAACTGACTGTTAAAGACGTTGACTTGAAAGGGAAGAAAGTTCTCGTTCGTGTTGACTTTAATGTTCCTTTGAAAGACGGCGTTATTACAAATGACAACCGTATCTCAGCTGCTCTTCCAACTATCAAGTATATTCTTGAACAAGGTGGACGTGCGGTGCTCTTCTCTCACCTTGGCCGTGTTAAAGAAGAAGCAGATAAAGAAGGTAAATCTCTGGCTCCAGTTGCTGCAAACTTGGCAGAAAAATTGGGTCAAGAAGTAACCTTCATCCCAGGTGTAACTCGTGGTGCCGAGCTTGAAGCAGCAATCAATGCTCTTAAAGACGGACAAGTTCTCTTGGTGGAAAACACTCGTTTTGAAGATGTGGACGGCAAGAAAGAATCTAAAAACGATCCAGAACTTGGAAAATATTGGGCAAGCCTTGGAGACGGTATCTTTGTCAATGATGCCTTTGGTACAGCTCACCGTGCTCACGCTTCAAACGTAGGTATCTCAGCTAATGTTGAAAAAGCTGTTGCTGGTTTCCTCTTGGAAAACGAAATTGCTTACATTCAAGAAGCAGTTGAAAACCCAGTTCGTCCGTTTATCGCTATCCTTGGTGGATCAAAAGTTTCTGACAAGATTGGTGTCATTGAAAACTTGCTTGAAAAAGCGGATAAAGTGCTTATCGGTGGTGGAATGACTTACACTTTCCTCAAAGCACAAGGTATCGAAATCGGTAACTCATTGGTTGAAGAA
Organism: Streptococcus massiliensis DSM 18628; assembly: GCF_000380065.1. Classification (GTDB taxonomy): domain Bacteria; phylum Bacillota; class Bacilli; order Lactobacillales; family Streptococcaceae; genus Streptococcus; species Streptococcus massiliensis. The sequence goes on from NZ_KB904389.1 coordinate 14,731, forward strand.
GACAAATTGGATGTGGCGAAAGCTCTGCTTGAAAAATCAAACGGCAAACTGGTCTTGCCAGTTGACTCTAAAGAAGCCAACGCTTTTGCAGATTACACTGAAGTGAAAGATACCGAAGGCGAAGCAATAGACCCAGGCTTCCTTGGACTTGACATCGGTCCTAAGTCTATCGCTAAGTTTGACCAAGAATTGACAGGTGCTAAGACCGTTGTCTGGAATGGTCCTATGGGTGTCTTTGAAAACCCTGACTTCCAAGCGGGTACAATCGGTGTTATGGACGCTATTGTCAAACAACCAGGCGTGAAATCAATCATCGGTGGTGGTGACTCAGCTGCTGCAGCAATCAACCTTGGTCGCGCTGACAAATTCTCATGGATTTCTACTGGTGGTGGCGCAAGTATGGAACTTCTTGAAGGAAAAGTCCTTCCTGGTCTTGCAGCCCTTACTGAAAAATAAGAAAAAAGGTGCCTTTTGGCACCTTTTAGTGTGCCCAATTTTAGGTTTTCTCTTTCTTTTTGCTAATTGTAGAAAAACTGTAACACAAACTCAAAAAGGTTGACATGGATATTAGCTACAATGAAGTTATTGATTACGAAGAGGAAGAGAGATTCTTAAATGTCAAAGAAATTAGTAACAAAGGCAACGCTTGGTCTGGCTTCGGTAGCTGCTTTAACAATGGTAGCGCAGGCTGTTTCAGCCGATAGTTATACAGTACAGGCTGGTGATTCATTTTATTCTATCGCAGTGGCACACGGCATGGATGTTTATGATTTTGCAGCCAAAAATGGGAAAACAATCTATGATACGATTAATCCCGGTGATGTATTAGAGGTAGATGGTTCAGCAAGGCAAGAGCAGCCAGCTTCAAATCAAGTCGCTTCTTCACAAAATGAAAATACTTACCCAGTTGGTCAATGTACTTGGAGTGTCAAAGAATTAGCACCTTGGGCAAGCAATTGGTGGGGTAATGCCAACACTTGGGGAGTTTATGCAGCTTCTCAAGGCTTTCAAACAGGTTACTATCCTGTTGTAGGAGCTATCGCTGTATGGACGAGCGGCACCTATGGGCATGTAGCTTATGTAACAGCTGTTGATGAAGCGACAGGTTTGATTCAGGTTACAGAAGCAAACTACGGTGGTACTGGTGAAAATCCCGATGCACGTGGTTTAGGTAATTTCCGCGGGTGGTTCAACCCAAATGCCAACGGGGCAGTCACTTATATCTATCCAAATTAAAGTTTGAAAGATCGAGTTTTTCTTGGTCTTTTTTTACTTACTGGAAAACGTTTTTCTCATTTTTCTTTTTAAAAGTATGGTAAAATAAGGGTATCAAGGAAAAGGATTTTCCAATCATATGAATTTTTTCAAAAAATATAAATTTGATACTAGTAAGTTTCGTTTAGGAATGAGAACTTTTAAAACAGGTATCGCTGTTTTCCTCGTTTTGCTGGTTTTTGGTCTTTTCAGTTGGCGAGGGCTTCAAATTGGTGCTTTAACTGCTGTTTTTAGCTTACGTGAGGATTTTGATAAGAGCTTACATTTTGGCTCTTCACGTATTTTGGGCAATAGTATCGGTGGTTTTTTCGCTTTGCTCTTCTTTTTGCTTAATACTCTCTTTCATGAGCAATTTTGGGTAACTCTAATTTTTGTACCGATTGCAACGATGCTGACTATTATGACCAATGTTGCCATGAACAACAAGGCGGGCGTGATCGGTGGTGTTTCAGCACTTTTGATCATTACTTTGTCTGTTCCCAAAGGGGAGACCTTCCTTTATGTCTTTGCCAGAATCTTTGAAACATTTGTAGGAGTTTTCATTGCAATTTTGGTAAATTCTGATTTGGAACGCTTACAAGGAATTTGGAATCGCTTAAAAAATAAATAATGTTAGAAAATATAACATTGCTCCTTGACAGGAGCTTTTTTTAGAATTATAATAGTGGAAAAGGAGGTTTGCGATGAAAGAAAGAGAATTTCGCCGAACGATGGCAGTCTTTCCGATAGGGAGCGTTATGAAATTGACAGATTTGACTGCGCGTCAAATTCGTTATTATGAAGATCATGGCTTGATTTTTCCTGAACGAAATGAAGGCAATCGCCGTATGTATTCTCTAAATGACATGGATCGTTTGCTAGAGATCAAAGATTATCTCGCCGAAGGTCATAACATTGCAGCCATTAAAAAAATTTATGCGGAGCGTGCTAACAAGCCTGTGAGATCAGTCAGTCAAACTGAAGTTCGCAGAGCTCTTCACAATGATGTGATGAACCAAAGCCGTTTCGCAAGCTCAACCCCTAACTTTGGTCACTTACGACCATGAGTCGTTTTTTATTTTATAAAGGAGAAAACTATGCCAATCACTGCTGCTGATATTCGTCGTGAAATTAAGGAAAAAAATGTTACCTTTATTCGTTTGATGTTTACAGACATTCTAGGAACGATGAAAAATGTGGAAATTCCTGCTACGGACGAGCAGCTAGATAAAGTTTTAGCAAATAAAGTCATGTTTGATGGCTCTTCTATTGAAGGATTTGTCCGGATTAATGAATCTGATATGTACCTGTATCCAGACCTTAACACATGGATTGTCTTCCCTTGGGGGGATGAGAATGGTAGCGTGGCTGGACTTATCTGCGATGTTTATACGACCGAAGGTAAGCCATTCCAAGGAGATCCACGTGGAAATCTAAGACGGGCGCTCGGTCATATGAATGAACTAGGTTTTCAGTCATTCAACCTTGGGCCAGAGCCAGAATTTTTCCTTTTCAAATTGGATGAAAATGGCGACCCGACTCTTGAAGTAAATGACAAGGGTGGCTACTTTGACTTGGCACCGACTGATCTGGCTGACAACACTCGTCGTGAGATTGTCAATGTCCTAACAACAATGGGCTTTGAAGTAGAAGCTAGTCACCACGAAGTGGCGGTCGGTCAGCATGAAATTGACTTTAAATACGACGAAGTCTTGCGCGCCTGTGACAAAATTCAGCTCTTTAAGCTGGTTGTTAAGACTATTGCCCGCAAGCACGGTCTCTATGCGACCTTTATGGCCAAGCCGAAATTTGGCATTGCTGGTTCTGGGATGCACTGTAACATGTCGCTCTTTGATGAAGAAGGAAACAATGCCTTCTTTGATCCAGAAGACCCTAAGGGCATGCAGTTGTCAGAGACGGCTTATCACTTCCTCGGTGGCTTGATTAAGCACGCTTATAACTTTACAGCCATTACCAATCCAACGGTCAACTCTTACAAGCGTTTGGTGCCGGGTTATGAAGCGCCTGTTTACATCGCTTGGGCTGGACGCAATCGCTCACCGCTCGTACGGGTGCCAGCTTCTCGCGGCATGGGTACGCGTTTAGAATTGCGTTCGGTTGATCCAATGGCAAATCCATATATTGCTATGGCAGTTCTTCTTGAAGTAGGTTTGCATGGTGTGGAAAATAAAATCGAAGCACCGGAGCCAATCGAAGAAAATATTTACATTATGACAGCAGAAGAGCGTCGTGCTGCAGGAATTACAGATCTTCCATCAACTCTTCACAATGCTGTTAAAGCTTTATCGGAAGATGAGGTAGTTAAGGCTGCGCTGGGTAGCCATATCTATACAAGCTTTGTTGAAGCTAAGCGCATTGAGTGGGCTAGCTATGCGACTTTCGTTTCTCAATGGGAAATTGATAATTATCTGGATTTATATTAGAATAAGCACCTTGAGGGTGCTTATTTTTATGTTAAAAAAAACATCAGAACCCCTTGACAAGTTGTTTATGTGATGATATACTGATATAGTTGTCCCTGAGGCAGCAGTAGACCTTTGAAAACTGAACAAGACGAACCAATGTGCGGGGGGTTATACTGAGAGGTATGACTCGTCAAACAAAAGAAAAACAATAAATCTGTCGGTGGACAGAATGAGTGTAGACTCAAACTAATTATATGAGAGTTTGATCCTGGCTCAGGATGAACGCTGGCGGCGTGCCTAATACATGCAAG
>NZ_KB904390.1 GCF_000380065.1 Streptococcus massiliensis DSM 18628
TGTATCATAACCTTCAACCTTATCTTCCTCAACGGAGTAAGTGATTTCTTTTCCTGCTTCGTATTTTGGTAAGTTAGTGAAAGTATACTTCCAACTATCTGCTTCGGTGACAACCTTAGTCGCAACTTTTGTTTTGACACCATCAACTGTCTTCATAAGGTGAACAGTGATTTCTTTCGGACGTTTNCCGTCTTGATTATCATTATCATCCCACTTCTTGGTCACTTCATAATCCACCACTTTTGGTGTGTAGGAGTTGGTGATATTGAGTCCATCAGTCGTTCCCTTATACTCACTGACAGTTTCTTCTACAACAGTGTACTTGATTTCCTTACCATTCTTATATTTTGGTTTATTGGTAAAGGTCGTAGACCACTTGCCAGCTGCATTTGCCTCAATCTTCTTACTATCAACTTTTTGACCATCTGCTAGAAGATGAACGGTGATTTCTTTCGGACGGATACCATCTTGGTTATTCGCATCGTCCCAATTTTTATGAACCGTCAAATCAACTGTTTCTGGCACATACTTATTCGTAATGGTAAAACCTGTATTGGCATCGCCTGTGATTTCTGGTGTATAACCCTGAATAACGGTTTCTTCCACTACCTTATAGGTAATTGGAGTACCACCTTTATCTGCGTCTAAATTATCAAAAGTAGCTGTCCAGTTATTCGCTTCATTCAACTCAGCTGTCTTGCCTGTATCAACACCATCTGCCAAGAGTTTCACTGTTACAGAAGCCACTCGCTTGCCATCTTGGTTATTCGCATCATCCCAGTTCTTAGTAACCTTGACTTGGGTCTTAGCTGGAGTGTAGGTATTATTGAACTCTGTATCTTGTGAATAAGTGACAGACGCATGAAGATTGCCTTGACCATCATCTGTAACCGTAACTGTTGCTGTAACTTCTAGATTATCATGAATAATTCCATTTAAGGTTTGACCTGCGTTATGTTCGCGGATTTTATAAGTGTAAGTCCCTACTTTATCGTACTCGAGTGCTGCAAACTTCACTTGCCCATCTGTGGTATTTTTAACTGTTTGAAGGACTTGATCTGTCGCTGCGTCAACTAAATCAAATTCAAATTGATCTTTTTCTAGCTTCTTACCAGCAAGTTTCTTAGTCACTTTAAGCTCAGCTGAAGTTTTCTTAGCTGCATAAGTGTTTTCAAAAGTCTGATCATTATTTGCGTAACTTACTGTTGCTTTGAGTTGTCCAGAACCATCGTCTGTTACCTCAACCGTTGCAGCAACCGTTGTCGAATCATAGGTGATGCCGGCCTGACTTCCTGCCTTTTCATTAATCGTATAAGTATAAGTTCCTACTTTTTCAAATTTCAGACTAGTAAAAGTGATGGATCCGTCTGCGGCATTCTTAACTGTCTCGACCGTCTTTCCGTCCTTATCTTTCAGAACAAATTCGAACTCATCTGCTTGAAGAGTGCGACCTGTTAGTTGTTTCATAGCTGAAAGACTAGCAGTCACAGGGGTCATATTTTTAGTTGTGTTGGTGTCAAAATCATTTTGTCCATCATTTACTTTAGCCGTATTTTCAAGAACCTGACCATTAACATCATCATTTACTTTAACAGTTACTTTGACCGTTAGACTCTTTCCATCTGCGACTGTATTGGTCCAAGTGACCGTGTCACCAGATAGGGTTCCTCCTTTATCAGCAGAAACAAAGCTGGTGTGAGCAGGGAGCTTATCTGTAATGGTCACATTTTTAGTTGCACCGGTTGTATTCTTGTAAGTAATAGCGTAAGTCAGTTCTTGACCGGGTTGAACAACTTTACCATCAATGTTAGTCGTTGTATTCCCTGCATAAACTTCCTTTTTAGGTTTGGTTGGAGTCAGTTTAGTGTAGTAATGACGAACTACTAAAGAACTATCCTGCTTCACTTTCAAGGCTTTTTTAGCTTCTGCTGTTACACTATCTTGATAAGTTACATCAGAAACCTTATAGCCTGTGTAATTCTTATGAACAGCTTGAACTGCCGTATCAACGACTGCTGTGTATGTTTTAGTGTCTGCGCTGACAACACTATACTTCTTACCATTCCAATTCTTGCTTCCATTGGCATCTTCTAAATAGTACTCCTCCTTGTATGACGCCTTGGCTTTCTCGTTGTACATATTGATAACTTGCCCTTTACCTTGGTTGGTTACCTTAACTGTTGTCGAGTTTGCAGAAGCAGTATTCGTCTTATCATTTGGTTTAGAATTATCCACAGTTGTGTCTTGATAACCCTGAGCATGAGATTTTTCAACGAAACGATAGAGATTGTTTCCCGTTAACTTCTTAACTTGAATAACTCCTTGTTCATCTGGTGTAAGGGTATTGTTAGCATTAAGCGTTCCCTTATCTACCATAGAAGAGTCAACGGTCACAGCATTCCAAGTTGCTCCATCATCTGTTGAAGTTTGAAGTTCAAAAGTGAAATCTGTAGAAAGAGCCGTTCCTGTATCCTTATCTGATTTGATCATTTTCAAAGTCAGTGGATCTGCAGGAGCATCTGCAATACCTGCCGCAGGAGTCATTTTCCCCGTTGCAGTAACTTCTTTTTCACCAGTTTGATCCGTTGTTACCGTTGCTGTATTTTCTTTTTCTGATACTTGATTTACAAATTTATATTGAGCAGAAAACATCAAGTGCGCATCTTGAATTGCTTTACCGTCGTAGGCATCATTAATTCGTTGAATGGTTGATTTTGCAAGTTTCCCATATATATCAGGGAATTGTTTTTCTAGATAGTTCCCCACACCACCTGCACTTTGAATCTCTGGGATATCATTATAAGTCAAGCCGCTGCTATCATTCATATCCCACCATTTCATCATAAATGTATAGGTGCCGTCGTGATTATCGAAAATGCAATATTCACCAGCTTTCAGGGAATCTTTTACAGTTTCTCTATCCTGACTTCCTTGCTCAATTTTATGAAACATAGATAGGGGAAGCTCAATATTGTACCAGCCAGAAAGTACCTCTCCACTGTCATTTACTCCTGAAACAAAAGTAGCTATTCTTGTTATAGTCGGAGCACTTACAACATCTTTAAAGGTATCTTCCATGTATATACTAGTATAGGAGTTAGGATTATATTGCCCATTATTTTCTAATAAGTACACACAAAAATAACCTCTATCATCTTTACGGACAAAGTCATTTAGGATACTAAGGCTCCAAAAAATATTTGTATCGCTAGCAACGCTACCTGTTTTTTGCATAGCTTGTCCTGTTGTTCCAAAATTTTTCGCCCAAATGTATTCTTTTTCAGCGGCGATACACAGATCTTGCTTGCCTAATTTACCAAAGAGAGCCCTTCTTTCTCCCAAAGTTGTAGTAAAACCTGCATCAACACGGTAATTAATCATCTCTCCCGTTTCAAAGGAAGCCGTAAATTTTTTGACTTGATTATCTCTGATGTAATCACCACTAAACTTAATAACAAAATTGCCTTTCTTATATTCCCAAGAACCTAAAACTTTGTTATCTTTATCTTTCAGAACTTGCTGTGAAAAATCGAATTTACTACCACCATGAGTTGCTGGAATGGTAAGGGTATCGCCCTCTTTAAGCGCTGTATTTCCTTTATACTCTATCGCAAGGTTCAGCTTAATTTTACTATTTTTTTGCCCTTCGTTGAGCGCATTGCTAAATTTTGCTGGATCTTTACTGTAGGCAGTATAGTCTGAATCACCGCTTAATTTGTATTCAATCTCCTTATCACTGTCAGCAACATCAATAATCTTAAAACTCTTAATCTTTACATCATCAAGACTTAATTGATTATCTTCCGCCGAGACATGATGAAAGGGCACAGCAAGAATCATCATTACAAATGCCAAAAACAGCGCAAATACCTTTTTTGAAAACATCTTCATAACACTCCGTCTCTTTTTTATAAATTTTTAAGTGTAAATAAATACAGAGTTTATTTGACAAATGTAGTACAATAAGTATGTAGATAAATATCTGCTCGAATGGGTTCAAATCAGCTTTTTACTATTCGTATAGCTATTAAATGTTCTGTTGAAAGTTTGTAAATCTATTCCTACCATTTTTGCCAATTTTATCAAATATTTTTATTATTTAATTATTTTATAATCCCTCTAATTTGGAGTTTTTAACCATTTTGAAACAGTTGTGTGACTAACACCTAACTCTTGAGCCATTTTTCTTAATGAACGAATCTCCCCATTTTTATATTTCTGAGCTTTTTCTTCAAAATCATCAGGAATTGGAAGTTTTTTTCTTCCAAAAGAAACACCCCTTGCTTTAGCAATCCGAATCCCTTCCATTTGTCTTTGGTGGATATTTTCTCTTTCAATTTGTGCCACGTAAGACAAAACTTGCAAAACTAGATCTGCTAAAAATTTTCTAGTTACTCCCTCATGCATCTCTGCCGTGTTTAATAAAGGGAAATCAATTACAACAATGTCAATTCCCTTGGTTCCTGTCAAATATTGCCACTGTACAATAATTTCATGATAATCTCTTCCAAGTCGATCGATAGACTTTATGTACAAAACATCTCCTTTTCTCAATTTTCTCAGCAGACTCTTGTACCCTTCACGGTTAAAATCCTTTCCAGACTGTTTATCGGTTATAATCCGTGATTCTAAAACACCACACTCTTTTATTGCTAAAATTTGGCGTGATAAATTTTGTTCTCTGCTTGATACCCTAGCATACCCATAATTCATTAGTGATTCTCCTTTCTAGTATCTTCCACCTTTTAAAAACACAACAAAAAACGCCAACACTTGACGTTCTTTTATTTCCTTGCATTTTTTAGCTGAGTAATATACTCTTCTAATGCGAGACCATGCTTTTGCATGTATGTGGCTGACTCCACTCCGACATAACGATAGTGCCAATTTTCAAAATCAACCCCTGTAACATCGGACTTATCCTTAGGATAACGTAAGATAAAACCATACTGAGGCGCGATAACAGCAATTTTTTCTGCTACTTCATCGCTTTGCCCTGATGGTACACTGATATCTATGGCAAGTCCCGTCTGGTGCTCGCTTGCTCCTGGTAATTGGATATGCTTACGAACCTCGCTTTCAGCTTCTTTGTGAGAAATTTCGTTTGCAGTTTGGGTTTCACTCACAGCTTCATTGAATAACTCGGCTTGTTCTGCTTTACTCCGATAGCCAGAAAGAATAGCCTCCTCTGGTTCAAACTTGCGAATAGCAGCCAGAAAATCTTTAGTCGCTTGTTCAATTCGGCTATCTAACTGAATATCTTCAACAGTGGTAAGTTTTGGTGGTATGGATTCGGTCAGGTGTTCGCGATTGACCAAGATAAGATTCCAATCAGAGGTTGAAACATCAGGTAGTTGTTCCTTGGTAGAAGTTTGATTTTCCCCAGAAGTTAGTTGTGCTGTACTTGAAGGAATCCATCTGTCTAACCCACCCACTTGAAGCCACTTGGGCTCAAAAATGAAAATAGCTACTCCTATCCCCATAAAAAGTAGGATACCCAGCAGAGTCCATAACAGTCTGCGCAGAAAGGATTTCTTCTTTCGTCTTTTATGCTTCACGCCTCTTTTCCAAAATCTTTGCTCCGACTTCTCGGAAGGACATATCTCCAATTCGGTCAATAGTAAAGGTGTCATTTTCATAGTCAACAACCGTAACCGAGCCATTCTGAAGCCCATGAGGTGTCTGTTTGTCAATCAAATACATCAGAGTTCCGATAGTCATGCCGTGGCTAACCACGATTGCATTACCGCCACCAGAAGTTTCTATATCTTTGGCAATGGCTGTAAAGCCTTCCCAAATCCGACCACTCAAAACTGACCAAGATTCGGCCCAATTTGCCGTGTCTACTTCAACCAACCCTTCGGCTAGCTCAGGATAGCTAAGCTGATGCACATGGTCTACATTGAAAACACGCGGTAAGAGTCCCGTGAACAAATCCACATCATAGGCTCCATCAAAGCTACCAAAACACCATTCGCGAATGCGTTTGTCATAGATGTAAGGAATTTTACCAGTCAGCCCAAGCTCCTCTAAAATAATACTCATGGTCTGAATAGTTCGACCGCTATCACTAGAAAAAGCCTTCTTAAAATCCAGACCAGCCTCACGCAAACCAATTCCCAGTTCGTGAATTCCTTCTTCTCCCTCGGCTGTCAAGGGTGTATCACTCCAACCTTGCGCTCGACCGATCGTATTAAACATGGTTTTACCATGCCGCACAATGTACAATCTCGTTTTTGTCATTCTTCATTCCTCCAATTCATTCTGATTATACCATTTTTAAGGAAATTTTGTAGAAAATACCCACAAGAGACCTTGACAAAAAAGCCAGAGCACTCCTCTAGCTTTTCTGTCATTCCTATTTTTCATTTAATAAATTTTCTAAACCAGCTTGTAATTCTTCTAAACTTGCGGACACAGTATAAACCTGCTTAATTTGTCCATTTTTGGAAATCAAGTACATGCTCGGAATTTCCTTGACATGAAGAGCATCTGCTGCATGCTGACCGTCGTCATAGTAGTAAGGAATACTATATTGTTTTTCTGAAAAATATTTCTCAGCTTGACCGTGCGGCTCCTTTTGAGGATCAGTTACATTAATTGCCAAAAAACGAGCGCGATTATTATATCGTTGATACAACTCTTGGATAATCGGCAACTGAGCTTGACAATCTGGGCACCAACTTGCCCAATTGATAATAAAAGCAACCTGTCCTTGCAAATCTGAAGAGGTAAGGGATTCCCCATCCTTATCTGTGACAGCAAAATCTGGTAAACTTTTTCCCAGCATATCAAAGGCGGACATTTTGGATGAAATCATCGTAGTAGGTGGCTCTGTACTTTCTTTTTTTGCAACTTCTTTGCTGCAAGCTGTACAGATTAGCAGTAAGGAAAACACAAGCAGTAATCTCCAAACTTTCCTCATCAGTCACTCCCCTCTATTAAACATAGATACTAACGCTCGCAAGCAATCCCGTCCCCATCGCGGTCTAAATGTCTAGCATAACCCGGTTGCCCTTGATAAATCGGCGCCGCTCCCGCCGCACGAGCTTCTGCACAATTTTTGTAGTAAACATTTTGCGCTGCTTGCTCAGCCGCTGCTGCCTGTGCTTGGCGTTGGTCTTCAGCTGCTTGAGCGGCAGCTGCCTCTTGTGCTTGACGCTGTTCTTCAGCGATTCTCTGAGCCTCTGCTTCTTGAGCTTTTCTTTGCTCCTCAGCTACTCTTTGTGCTTCTGCTTCCTGTGCTTTTTTGGCTTCTTCAGCCTTGCGTTTTTCCTCGGCTTCCTTAGCTTTGCGCTGCTCCTCTGCCTTTTTGGAGCTATCGCTTGTACTAGAAGTTTTACTGCTACTTGAATGTGAAGAACTACTGCTTGATTTAGAAGTCTGACTTGTTGCCTGACTTTCCTTCGTATCACTTGAACAGGCTGAAAGGAAAGTGGCTCCTAGAAGCAGACTTGCCATTGCAACAGCTACATATTTTATTTTCCCTTGTTTCATAAAAAATCTCCTTTTTTGAAAACGCTATCTTTTATATTATATATTATTGTATTGAAATTGTAAATACTGATTAGACAATTCAGCGTGTCTTCTGTCTTTTATTCTTACATTTTTTGTGATATAGTTAGAGTGTAAACCTTTAGAATGAACTTAGAAAGTAAGGAATTTTCATGACTGTTATTAAAAATCTAATCCGTCCATCTCATTTGATAAATATGGACGATATTATTCGCGAGGGTAATCCAACCTTGCGCGCTGTCGCTAAAGAAGTGACTTTCCCTTTATCCGATGAAAATATTATTCTCGGAGAGAAAATGCTGGAATTTCTGAAAAATTCACAAGATCCTGTTACTGCTGAAAAAATGGGATTACGTGGAGGAATCGGGCTGGCTGCTCCTCAGCTAGATATTTCCCGTCGGATCATCGCTGTACTTTTGCCAAATCCTGAAGACGAAAATGGCAATCCCCCTGCCGAAGCCTATGCTTTACGTGAGGTGATGTACAATCCTAAAATCGTCAGCCATTCCGTACAAGATGCGGCCCTAGGCGAAGGAGAGGGCTGTCTCTCAGTTGATCGTGTCGTCCCCGGTTATGTCATTCGGCACGCACGAGTAACCGTTGAGTATTTCGATAAAAATGGTGAAAAACATCGCATCAAACTCAAAGGCTACAAGTCAATCGTTGTCCAACATGAAATTGACCATATCAACGGCATTCTATTTTATGATCGCATCAATGAAAAAGAGCCTTTTGCTGTCAAAGAAGGACTGTTAATCATAGAATAAGAAAAATATTTTTTCTAGTATAAATTTACAAAAAATCTAGTTAAAAGGAAACATACGAGAATAGACTTCCACTAGAAGTTCTTCTTCTCGTATGTTTTTTCATTCTTTGATTTTTTCGTGCTCAAAATGCGTTTGCGTCTTATTCAATAAAACGGTATCATAGGATTATTAGCAATAAAGGATTTTTATATGAAGCGATTTTTAGAAAAAGCTAGTATTCTAGGACTATCTCTTATCTTAACAACAGCCTTTTCGATTTCTAGTGCTCTCCCTGCCATGGTTGATTTTTATAGAGAAAAAACACCTAATCAGGTAGAATTATTAGTTTCTCTGCCTTCTGTTGGTATCATGGTGATGCTTTTGTTTAACACTTGGATCGAGCGATTCTTAAATGAACACCAGATAATCACAAGCGGGCTACTTCTCCTTTCTCTATGTGGTTTTGCCCCTTTTATCAGCAGAGATTATGATTTTATCTTTTTATCCCGTTTCCTCTTTGGATTGGGAGTGGGGCTCATCAATGCGAAAGCAATTTCTATTATTAGTGAACGATATAGCGGACAAGAACGGCTACAAATGCTAGGTTATCGTGGTTCGGCAGAGGTTGTGGGAACAGCTCTTTTAACTTTGGCTGTTGGGCAACTTTTGCAGTTTGGCTGGGCCAGCACTTTTCTTATCTACAGTTTTGGTTTTGTAATTCTCGCCTGCTATCTTCTTTTTGTTCCCCAGCGAGAAGAGAAAGTGGGTTCTCTAGCATCTAAAAATAAGACTAAAATGGCCCGCCAACAATATAAATTGACCATTTTTCTCTCGGCTATTGCTGCTGTCATTGTCTGTACAAATGTTGCTATCACTTTACGGGTTCCAGGCTTAGTTGTTCGTTCAGGAATGGGAACGGCACAGTTGGCTAGCTGGATTTTAAGTGGTATGCAGCTAACAGGGATTCTCGCCGGAATTAGTTTTGCTGGGTTAACAGGACGTTATCAAAAACGACTTTTGATGTTGGCTGCTTTAACTTTTGGCTGTGCCCAAATAGTGATTGGCTTTTCTTTCAATCCACTTCTCCTAATCATGAGCACCTTGGTAGCAGGCTTTTCTTACAGTATTTCCCTAACAGCTATTTTTCATCAAGTTTCTGAAAATATCCCTCACACCTCACTCAATCAAGCTACTTCAATCGTTGTGCTTGGCTGTAGTCTAGGAGCTTCTGCGACAACTTTTGTTCTATCGTTCATTGACCGATTATCTAACTCCACAATACTACTTTTTAGTTTACTAGGTGGTTTTATGATAGCCAGCGCCCTATTAGCAGGACTAACAAATCACACGGAAGAGGATGAATCACATGCGTCTTGATAAATTTTTAACGGATTGTGGTATTGGCACGCGCAGCCAAGTCAAAGCTATTCTCAAACAAAAGCGTATCCGAGTAAATGGAAAAATTGAAAACTCAGGTAAAATTCAAGTTAAGGAAAATCAAGACCAAATTACTCTCGACAGAAAAATCTTAACTCATGAAACCTTCGTCTACTATATGCTCAATAAACCGCAAGGAGTCATCTCTGCAACTGAAGACGAAAGACATAAGACTGTGCTAGACCTGTTAGATCCAGCTGCTCGTCACAAAGAAGTCTTTCCTGTCGGGCGACTCGACATTGACACCGAGGGCTTGCTACTTCTGACCAATAACGGCGCTTTAGCTCACGCTCTTCTTTCTCCAAAAAAGCATGTCGAAAAAACTTATCTGGCTCGGATTTCTGGCGTAATGACCAAAGAAGATCAAGAGCGGTTTAGAGCAGGGATTTCACTCAAGGATTTCACCTGCCAACCTGCCCAGCTCAAAATTTTAGAAGTCAATGAGGACGAACAAACTTCCTTGGTCGAAGTGACTATCGCAGAGGGGAAATTTCATCAGGTCAAGCGTATGGTCGCAGCTTGTGGCAAGGAAGTCACTTACCTAAAACGCCTGTCAATGGGAAGCCTTCAATTAGACCCTAGTCTTAAGTTAGGAGAATTTCATCGTTTGACCCCAAGCGAGCTCAAAAGCTTTGAAAAACTAGGCATTGACTTGTAAAGCCGTTCGTCACTATTGACAAATTTGTCTCTTGTTGGTAAAATAAGAATGTCCTCGGGACAAATAGCTTTTTCTTGGTCAGGGGTGTGCCAAGCCTCGTACTCGGATTAAGCAGAAAACAAAGGAGAACTATCATGGCAATCTCAAAAGAGAAAAAAAATGAAATCATTGCTCAATACGCACGTCACGAAGGTGACACTGGTTCAGTAGAGGTTCAAGTTGCTGTCCTTACTTGGGAAATCAACCACCTCAACGAACACATCAAGGTACACAAAAAAGACCACGCTACTTACCGTGGTTTGATGAAAAAAATCGGTCGTCGTCGTAACTTGCTCGCATACTTGCGTACAACTGACGTAAACCGTTACCGCGAATTGATCAACTCACTTGGACTTCGTCGTTAATCAGAAGTCTGCTAAAAAGAACAAGCAATCGCTTGTTCTTTTTTTGTATCTCTTTAACTATCGCGCCGCCAGAAAATAGCAAGCAGGATGACTGCCCCTAAAACAGACGGGATAATGGCTGTATCGCGCAAGATAGGTCCCCAATTTCCAAAGAGAAATTGACCCAATCCGGCACCGAAAAGCCCCAGAAACATCTTGCCAAAGCAACCCATACGCTCCCCGCGATTTGTGATTGCTGCGGCAATCAAGCCGATAATAAAACCAACTAGCATACTTCCAATCATATATTCGTCCTCGTTTCAGATATTCTTGAAATCCTGCTCTTTTCAATCCTCATATTTCCCTAAATCGCCCAGTCTCCATTACGGAAAATCGGCACGCGACTGCCGTCCTCACGGACGCCGTCCACATTCATTTGGCTAGAGCCCACCATAAAGTCCACATGGACATCCGAGCGATTGAGCCCCGCTGCTGCCAATTCTTCCTCGGTAAAATTCTCACCACCGACTACACTGGTCGCATAGGCTGCGCCGATTGCCAAGTGGTTAGAGGCATTTTCGTCAAACAAGGTGTTGAAGAAAGTGATGCCTGACTGAGAAATCGGGCTCGGATCTGGCACCAGAGCGACTTCACCCAACGAGCGCGCTCCGTCATTTTCAAAGACCAGCTTCTTCATGACTTCATCGCCCTTATCAGCCGTGATGTCAACGATTTGCCCGTCTTTGAAGGTCACTTTAATCCCCTCGATGACATTTCCATTGTAGCTGAGAGGCTTGGTAGAAGTCACATAGCCGTCGGCTTGGCGGAAATCTGGCGCCGTAAAAACTTCTTCCGTCGGCATGTTGGCAATAAAATATTCGCCTTGGGCATTGAGACTGCCCGCGCTTTCCCAGTAGTGATTTTTAGGCAAGCCTAGTGTCAAGTCTGTTCCTGGTGCGGTGTAATGCAGGGCTGTGAATTGCGCTTCATTGAGAAGGGTCGCCTTAGCACCCAAACGCTCCTCATGCGCCTTCCAAGCAGCCACTGGATCGTCTTCGTAAACGCGGCAAGTCTTAAAGATTTGATCCCAAAGCAAATCAACCGCCTCTTCCTCGCTAGCAGCCTCAGGAAAGACTTTCTTTGCCCAAGCAGGACCAGCTGCCGCAGCCACTGTCCAGCTGACCTTATTTGCTTGCGTTGCAACTTGCATGGGCTTCAAAGCGGCACCCAGTGCCTTAGCTGACTTAGCCAGCCTTTCAGAATCCACGCCGCCCAAAGCGTCAGGGTCTGACGAACGCACGCCCAAGCGGCTGGCTTTCTTGTCCAAAAGATAGTTCATCTCTGCCACCCGATAGTCTGGCACATTTTCCAAACGCTTCAGCGGCACATGCAAGAGCCGTTCGCGGTTAATAGTGTCGTCCGTCCATTGCAGAACCACCTCGTGCGCACCCAGAGCGTAGGCTTCCTTGACAATCAGACGCGCCAATTCCGCCTGCTCCACATCAATGCTGAGGACAACTGTGTGCCCCGGCTGCACATTGATACCGTTGGCAACGAGTAATTTTGCATATTTTTCTAAGTTTTTTTGAAAATTCGGTAAAACCATTCTTTTTCTTTTCTCCTTGTTTATTTATTCTTTTTTGCATATTTGCTAGCCAGACTAGCTAGGGCAATGGTCGCTGTTAAAGCTGCCATAGCTAGCAAGAGTTTCTGACCCGAAAAGGTTAGTTCATAGTGGAAAGTCTTCTGTGCAGGTTTATCTTCTGCAAAAATTTCTAATCTCATCTTCGTCCTCCTAGAATAAATCATCGAATAAACTAAGCTGATTGTCCTCTGGCAATTTTCCTAAAATGCCCATTTCATCCATTTTTTCGACCAAGGTTGAAGAAAGTCCGCCGCGCTTGCGTAGCTCGGTTTTAGAGAGGAATTCTCCCTCATCACGCGCTTTAACTAAGTGACGAGCAACGTTTTCACCCAGACCATCCATAGCAGAGAAAGGCGGAATGAGCGTATCGCCCTCAATCAAAAACTCAGTCGCATGGCTCTTATAAAGGTCTAGCTTGCCAAATTTGAAGCCGCGCTCCAGCATTTCATTGACAATTTCCAAAGTCGTATAAAGATCCTGCTCGACATTTGAGGCTTCGCCGTTCTTGCGCTTGACAGCAATTTCTTCCATTTTGCGCTTAACCGTATCTAGTCCCGCACCCATGGTTTTCAAATCAAAAGCCTTGGCACGGATAGAAAAGTAGGCACAGTAGTAATAAATAGGGTGATGCACCTTGAAATAGGCCACCCGCAGCGCCATCATAACATAGGCCGCCGCGTGCGCCTTGGGGAACATGTACTTGATTTTCCCACAGGATTCGATGTACCACTCGGGCACATTATTTTCCTTCATGGCAGCGATGTAGCCGTTGCGCTCTTCTTCTGAAATCTTCAGCCAAGCGCCCTTACGCACCCGCTCCATAATGGTAAAGGCCATTTTGGGCTCCAAGCCCTTGTGCATGAGGTAGACCATGATGTCGTCCCGACAGCCGATAACCGTTGACAGGTCGGCAATTCCTTGCTTAATCAAGTCCTGGGCATTACCCAGCCAAACGTCTGTACCGTGCGACAATCCTGATAATTGCAAAAGCTCCGCAAAGGTCGTCGGATGGGTTTCATTGACCATGCCGCGAACAAAATTGGTCCCAAACTCTGGAATCCCCAGCATCCCCGTCGGCGTGCCAATCTGCTCTTCATTGACACCCAAGACCTCTGTCCCTGAAAAGAGCGCCATGACGTCCTTGTCGTCCATAGGGATGTCATTGGGGTCAATGCCTGACAAATCCTGCAATTTCCGAATCATGGTCGGGTCATCATGCCCCAGTACATCGAGCTTGAGGACATTCTCGTCAATATCGTGGAAGTTAAAGTGAGTGGTCTGCCATTCCGCCGTCAAATCGTCCGCCGGATACTGGACCGGCGTGAAATCATAAACATCCATATAATTAGGAATAACGACAATCCCGCCCGGGTGTTGCCCCGTGCTTCGTTTGACGCCCGCAGCGCCCTTAGCCAAGCGATCCACCTCGGCATCGCGGTAAAATTTATTGTAGTCGCGCTCGTAGCCCTTAACAAAGCCATAAGCCGTCTTATCTGCGACCGTACCGACCGTTCCTGCCCGAAAGGCGTATTCTCGCCCGAAAATATCACGAACGTCCAAATGGGCACTGGGCTGGTCTTCTCCAGAGAAGTTCAAGTCAATATCGGGCACCTTGTCCCCGTCAAAACCAAGGAAGGTCTCAAAGGGAATATCCTGCCCGTTCTTGCTGAGCTTGTGACCACACTCGGGACAATCCTTGTCAGGCATGTCAAAGCCTGAACCGTAGGAGCCGTCTGTGATAAATTCGCTGTGTCGACAGTTGCCGCAGACATAGTGCGGTGCCAAGGGATTAACCTCGGTAATCCCAATCATGGTCGCAACAAAGCTCGAGCCGACCGAGCCCCGACTACCTACCAAGTAGCCGCGCTCGTTGGAACGCTGCACCAGCATCTGCGATGCCAGATAAATCACGGCAAAGCCATTCCCCAAAATAGAGGTCAGCTCCTTTTCAATCCGCAAATCGACAATGTCCGGCAGCGGGTTGCCATAAAGTTCAAAGGCGCGTTTGTAGGTCAGCTCGGCAACCGTTTCTTCTGCTTTTTCAATGAAAGGCGTGTACAAGTCGCCCTTGACTACCTCAACGGGCTCAAAAGTTTCCGCCAAAGCATTGGGATTGGTGATGACTAGCTTTCTAGCTAAGTCCTCGCCCAGAAAAGCAAATTCGTCCAGCATTTCATTGGTCGTCCGAAAATGCGCCTTGGGAAGCGGGGCAGGCTGAGCTTGCTCGCCATGCCCGATCGTCCGGTTAATCATAGCACCTTGCCCCAAGCTCCGCACAATAATTTCGCGGTAAATCTCGTCTTCGGGCTCCAGATAGTGGACATTCCCCGTCGCAAGAACCGGCTTGCCCAGACGGTCTCCGACCTCAATCAGATTTTTGATAATAGTTTGGATTTCTTCTTCGTCCTTGACCTGCTCGCGGGCAATCAGCGGCGCATAAAGGGCGGGCGGCATGACCTCAATAAAGTCATAGTACTTGGCAACCTCAACCGCAGCGTCCACCCCTTGGGAAACCACCGCATCAAAGACCTCGCCCTCATCACAAGCCGTCCCTAAAATCAAGCCCTCACGATGAGCGTCCAAAACCGTCCGCGGAATGCGTGGCACGCCCTCGAAATACTTGGTATTGGATAAGCTGACCAGCTTAAAAATATTTTTCAGCCCCGTTTGATTTTTAACGTAAATAGTGGCATGCTTGACCCGAGCTTTCTTGTAAGAATTTTCATCAATCAGGTCAATATTGAGATTTTTCAGATTGGTAACGCCGTGCTTTTCAGCCACTTCCTTGATGAAAATAAAGAGCAGGCGTCCCGTCGCCTCGGCATCGTAATTAGCCATGTGGTGGTGCTCCAGCGCCACTTGGAAACGCTTGGTCAAAGGCCCCAAACCATGCCGCTTGTACTCGGGATAAAGATTGCGGGCAAATTCTAGCGTATCGATAACGGGCTGGCTGATGCGTGGCAAATCGTTGCGCTCGTAGTTGACATTCATGAAGCCCACGTCAAAGGTAGCATTATGGGCCACCAAGACCGCGTCTTGGCAGAAGGCTTGAAATTCTTCCAGCACTTGCTTCAAAGGCTTGGCATTGCGGACATGCTCATCGGTAATCCCGGTCAAATCCGTGGTAAAAGCTGACAAGGGATGCCCCGGATTGATAAACTCGTCAAACTCGTCGATAACATTGCCCTTGTGCATCTTGCTCGCCGCTACCTGAATCAAGTCATTGTAAACGGCTGACAACCCCGTCGTTTCCACGTCAAAGACCACATAGGTCGCGTCACTCAGCTCCAAATCCACTTCATTATAGGTAATAGGCACGCGGTCCTCCACGATATTGGCCTCCATACCATAGATGAGTTGGATACCCACTTTTTTCGCCGCCTTATAGCCATGCGGGAAAGATTGGACATTGCCGTGGTCGGTAATGGCAACCGCCTTATGCCCCCACTGGGCAGCCTTGGCCACCAATTCTTCCACCTCGGGCAGAGCGTCCATGGTAGACATGTTGGTGTGAGCGTGAAACTCGACGCGCCTCTCGTCCTCTGGCATCAAATCCTTACGCTCATAGTGGGTGACTTCTTGCACATCCTGGACATTCATGGTCAAATCGCGAGTGAAGTTGTTTATCTCAACATTTCCGCGCACGCGCAGCCAAGCGTTCTTTTTAATCATGTCAAATTTCTTGGCTTCTTCTTCGTTTTTGACCCATTTTTGCAGGGCAAAGCTCGACGTGTAGTCGGTCATCTTGAAATTGATGAGCACGCGCCCTGTGCGGGTCACTTTTTGCTCCAAATCAAAGACCAAACCTTCAAAGACAATCCGATTTTCCTCGGTCTCAACCTCAATCATGGGCGTAATTTCTGCCCTGTCTAGCTTAGGCTTGGCAGCCGCTCTCCTCGCTTGAAAATCCGAGTAATTGGGCTTGTCCTCTGCTGGCGATGCCTGTCGCTCCAAGGATTCTAAAGCCTTGAGCGCTTCTTCATTTGCCGCTTGCACGATTTTTTCATTGGTTGCTTGGAAGGTCTCTGCCTGCTGCTGGGTCAAATCGTCATTTGGCTCTACCAGACAGTTAAAAGCTGGAAAACCAAATTTGGTCAACTGCTTACTGAGATTAGGCAGATGATTTTTACGGAAATGCTCAGTGTCAATCGTCGACGCCCCCTCAATCAGCAAGTCCTTGTCTTTAGCAGAAACTTTTAAATCCTTGTAAACACTCTTGAAACCTTGACTGGCGCAAGGTCCTTCCTCGAAAGCCTCCCTATAATAAGCCTGCAAAAGTTCCTCATCAAAAGTCGGATTTTGAACATGGATTTCAAAAATCGCTTGATTGCCCGTTTTAGAAAATTCCTCTTGGAGCCCTTGTTTGAGAGCTTGGAAAGTCGCAAAGGGCAGGATTTCCTCAAAAGAAAAATGAAACTCCCAGACCCGGCTGACCTTGTGCACCAGCACTTGCTCAATTTCCGCATGCAAAAAAGCACTTGACTGGCGCAGCTCAAGCGGCATATTGATCTGTTGCATTAAAATTTCAAAAGTAGATGACATAATTTTTCCTCGTACAATATGTAACTATTTTACCATAAATCCCTGCTTTTTACGATGAAAAATCAAGCCTGCCTTCCCTAAAATAAAAAGAAAGTGCCCTTCAATCCACTTCCTTGTTTATAAAGTTTTTGTAAAAATTAAGTTCCTGCAAAATCTTGTGAGCCAGCTCAGTATCTGTCAAGTTTAGTCCATTTTCAAACCAATAAAGCAAAATTGTCCAAATTCCACCAATGACCAGCAAATCAGTAAAAGTCTCGTCCACTTCTGCCATGCCATGCCAAGGCAGGCTAGAGTCAGGCAAAAGCCGCAACAATTTCTTCCGCTGTACATCAAAAGCCAAATCTAGCAGGTGCTGCCGCTTCAGCAGGTCAATGTAGCCTTTCCGCTCCTTCCAAAAATTAAAATAAAGCACAAGCAAACTTTCAAAATCTTTGACGCCCTGCCGTTCCACCTCAGCTAAATAGTCATCTAATAATGTTTCCATGAAAAATTCGACCACAGCATATTTATTCCTGAAATGTCGATAGAAAGTGCTGCGCGACACCTCTGCGTAGGCCGTAATTTCAGAAACAGTCAAGACATGAAAGTTATCCTTTTCCAAACGCTGAAAAAGTGTTTTGGCTATTTGAAGTTTGGAATGATAAATTCGCTTATCCATATTTCTCCTTTTTGTGATACATTAGCTATCAATCTGTCTCATTTCCCAAAATAACTTGTTATCTCTCACCCTGCCCTACATAATTATAAGCAAATCTATTATACAACTTTTGGAGGAAAATAACATGTCTATCCTACTTCACTATTGGAGCCTACCCATTCTTTTTCTGCTACGTGATTTTGAAGAAATTATTTTTATGCCCCTATGGAAAAAGCGAAAGAAATTCCTATCTTTGCGACAAACAAACATCGGTAATTTCTTTGGTAAGGTGACAGATAGTTCAGCTTTTAGTGTCGGCGTTCTAGAAGAATTTATCTTGCTCCTCGTCATTTCAGCAGTTTCCCAGCTAAGTCATAACGACAGGCTTTATCTTAGTTTTTGCATTGCTTATATGCTACATTTTCTCTTACATTACAGCATGTGCTATCAATTTAAGGGATATGTCCCCGGAGTTGTTACGGCAACAGCACAAATTCCTCTTATGTTTCTACTTATTGAGCACTATTGGATAATGGACTATTTAACACTGGGCTACCTTTTTCTGGCTCTAGCTATTGCTTATGGCAATTTGTATCTTATGCACCGCCTCATGCCCGCTATCCAAAAAACCTTTTCCCACTATGCCCAAGGGTAAACAAAAAACCAGCCTAGCTGGTTTTTTAATCTTTTATTAGCTAAGCGACTCCCCTATCTCACAGGGGGCAACCCCCCACTACTTCCGGCGTTCTAGGGCTTAACTGCTGTGTTCGGCATGGGTACAGGTGTATCTCCTAGGCTATCGTCACTTAACTGCTGAATGTCCGATGAACACTCAAAATTGAATATCTATTCTGCTAACAAGTGCTAAACTAAAACTCTGTTCTTGAAATCAAATTGTACTCGGGCTAAATCCTTACGATTCACGTCCTCATTACTTAAAATTGTATTCGGACTAAAAAGCTAGTGATTT
>NZ_KB904391.1 GCF_000380065.1 Streptococcus massiliensis DSM 18628
AAGCATTTTAGGGTGATAAGACGGGCGACCAAAGGCATGATAGAAGGCGTGGAAGTGACAATCCTCCAAAGTATTCACCACTTTTTCAATCGTAAAGACGAGATGGTCTTGTGGCAAGAAAGAACTGATTTCTAGTGGTAAAGTTGTTTGATTTGTGTTATAGTGAATATGCATGGGATAGCCTTTCTAAATGGTTTATTGTGCAATTCTATTTTACCAGGACTATCGCAACCATGCAAAAAAGCAACGGATTTGCCGTTGCTTTTTTTGGAGATAAGGGACTATTGTCCCAGGCTCTTTCTTTTTGTAAGGCTTTTAAAATGGTATAATAAAATGAGAATTGGACAAGGAGAAAATAATGCAAGAAATCTATATTGTTCGGCACGGACAAACTTTTTTGAATGAATTAAATCGCACTCAGGGATGGGTAGATTCTCCCTTGACAGAAAAGGGGAAAGAGCAGGCTAGACGAATGGGGCAGGCATTGAAAAGGAGCAATGCGCATTTTTCAGTCGTTGTGGCGAGCGATCGTGGACGAGTTTTGGAAACAGTAGGATTGCTTCTTGAGGAAGCAGGCTTGTCAGATTCTCCAATTGAGCAAAATCCGGATTGGCGGGAAATGTGTTTTGGTGAGTATGAAGGGTGTTCAAACGAAGACACGATTGCTGCTATTCTTCATTACAATGGTTATGAGACTGAAACTTGTACTTTTCAGAGTCGGCGGAAATTTCGTGAATTGATTACAGATACTATGTCTAAAATCGATAAGAGTGGCTGGGCGGAAAGTCGGGAACAGTTTGAAGCTAGATTGCTAGCGGCCTTAAATCAAGTTATTCTTTCCCTAGAGCAGTGTGCGGGTCAGCGTGCCTTAGTGGTAGCTCATGGTGTGGTGATGGAAACTCTTTTTCTGCTCCTAGAAAAGACGGCTGACTTACCAGAGATTGATAATGGGCGAGCTATGATTTTGCAGCATGAAAATGGTGTGTTCACTGTCAAAGCAGTCAATGTGGCAGCATTTTGATGATCGGAAAAATTGTCTATTCTCTTCAAGGTATTTCCAAGAAAACGTTTAAGTCAGAAATAAACCTAATTCAGCTATCTTTTTGTATCAGAACATGGTATACTAGATAAGTTGTATATTGCAAAGCGGGAGACGGCCTTTAGACCGACTGGTTTCAGGGCTCTTGCTTTCGCTTCCTAAGTTTGATAAGGTGGCTTCGCACTACCTTTAGAAAGAAGAAGAACATTGAAATTTAATGAATTCCATTTGTCTGCTGAATTATTAGCAGAGATTGAAAAAGCTGGCTTTGTAGAAGCTAGCCCGATCCAAGAGCAAACCATTCCTTTGGCCTTGGCTGGACAAGACGTTATCGGTCAAGCCCAGACGGGAACAGGGAAAACAGCAGCTTTTGGCCTACCAACGCTGGAAAAAATCCGCACGGATGAACAGACGATCCAAGCCTTGGTTGTGGCTCCGACACGAGAGCTCGCAGTGCAAAGTCAGGAAGAGCTCTTTCGCTTCGGGCGTAGCAAGGGGGTCAAGGTACGCTCTGTTTACGGTGGCTCTAGCATTGAAAAGCAAATTAAGGCTCTCAAATCAGGGGCTCACATTGTTGTCGGAACGCCGGGACGTTTGCTTGATTTGATTAAGCGCAAGGCTTTGAAGCTCAATCACGTCGAAACTCTTATCTTAGATGAAGCCGACGAAATGCTCAACATGGGCTTTCTAGAAGACATTGAAGCCATTATCGCCTGTGTCCCAGAAGACCGCCAAACTCTGCTCTTTTCAGCGACCATGCCAGACGCCATTAAGCGTATCGGCGTGCAATTTATGAAAGAGCCTGAGCATGTGAAAATTGCGGCTAAGGAATTGACGACCGAGCTGGTTGACCAGTACTACATCCGTATCAAGGAGCAAGAAAAGTTCGACACCATGACTCGACTCATGGATGTAGACCAGCCAGAGTTGGCCATTGTCTTTGGACGCACCAAGCGGCGGGTGGACGAGCTGACTCGTGGCCTCAAAATCCGTGGTTTCCGCGCTGAAGGTATTCATGGGGATTTGGACCAAGGCAAGCGTCTGCGTGTCCTCAGAGACTTTAAAAACGGCAATCTGGATGTCCTTGTGGCAACTGATGTGGCGGCGCGTGGTTTGGATATTTCGGGCGTGACCCACGTTTACAATTACGATATTCCGCAAGACCCTGAAAGCTATGTTCACCGTATCGGACGGACTGGACGCGCTGGAAAATCTGGCCAGTCGATTACGTTCGCCTCACCAAACGAAATGGGCTATCTCAAGATTATCGAAGATTTAACCAAGAAACGCATGAAGGGCTTGAAGCCAGCAACGGCTGAAGAAGCCTTCCAAGCCAAGAAAAAAGTGGCTCTTAAGAAAATCGAACGCGATTTTGCAGACGAGACCATTCGTGGCAACTTTGAGAAATTTAGCAAAGATGCGCGCAAGTTAGCAGCTGAATTTTCTCCAGAAGAGTTGGCTATGTACATTCTCAGCCTGACGGTGCAGGATCCAGAATCCTTGCCAGAAGTGGAAATTGCGCGTGAAAAACCATTGCCTTTCAAATATGCAGGAAATAACGGTGCACGCAAGAAAGGTGGCAATAGACGTAGTGATAGCCGCCGTGATGATCGAGGAGGTCGTCGTGATAACTTCAAGCGTCGTGGTAAGAGCGATCCTTTTGATAAGGAAAAACGCTACCGCAAAGACCACAAGAAGCCACGCAATACCTCTAGCGAAAAGAAAACAGGCTTCGTTATCCGCAATAAAGGTGATAAATAAAATAAGATAAAATGAAGAGGTGACTCTTCATTTTCCGTATATTGTATCCAAAGTAGGAAAATCAATGAAAGATTTAGCAGTTTATTTTAAGGGTTATATAAAAGAGAGCGTACTCGGGCCTTTATTCAAACTTTTAGAAGCGAGTTTTGAGTTGCTCGTTCCGCTCTTAATCGCACAAATCGTTGACCAAACGATTCCCCGAAAAGATAGTGGTCATCTCTATCAAATGATGGCTTTACTTGCAGTTTTGGCAATTTCAGGGGTTTTTGTTGCTATTACAGCCCAGTACTATTCATCTAAAGCTGCGGTTGGTTACACGCGTCAGCTGACTCAAGACTTGTATCAAAAAATCTTACGCCTGCCTAAGAGCAGTCGAGATGAGTTGACGACTTCAAGTTTGGTCACCCGCTTGACCAGTGATACCTACCAGATTCAGACGGGGATTAACCAATTTCTTCGTCTGTTTCTGCGGGCACCAATTATTGTTGGTGGAGCCATCATCATGGCTTTTGTCATTAGTCCACCTATCACAGGCTGGTTTCTTGCTATGGTTGTGGTGCTTAGCATTCTCGTGACAGTTATGTCTCATCTGCTCAATCCCATGTATGCCAAAATTCGTCAAATAACAGATAAGATTGTCAATCTCACTCGTCAGCAAATTCAAGGGATGCGAGTCATTCGCGCTTTTGACCAAACTCGCCGTGAAATTAGCCAGTTTCGTTCAATCAATGCCCTGTACAAGGCTTGGCAGATAAAAACAGGAATTTGGGCCAGTCTTCTCAGCCCCCTAACTTTTCTTGTCGTCAATGCTACGCTGGTTTTTGTCATCTGGAATGGACACCTAATGATTGACGCAGGAAATTTGACCCAAGGCAAGCTGGTTGCTTTGGTTAATTATCTGTTGCAAATTCTAACTGAACTCTTGAAGTTAGCTATGTTAGTCAACTCGCTCAATCAAAGCTATATCAGTGCAGGACGGGTACTTGAAGTCTTTGAGCAAACTGAGGAAGATGTCACAGCTCCGCTTAATCAAGAAAAGACTTTAGAAAAACGAGCTCTTTCTATCAAAGATATGACTTTTACCTATCCTTTAGCAGCAAGTCCTGCTCTGCGAAAAATTACGCTTGATTTGGATCATGGTCAAACTTTGGGAATTATCGGTGGGACTGGGTCAGGTAAGACAAGTCTGGTGCAGTTACTCTCGCATATCTATCAGCCGGAAGAAGGCAAATTGCACATTTTTAATCAGGGAATTAGTCCAAAAAATCTTGCAGAATGGCGTTCGTGGGTAGCAGTTGTGCCTCAAAAAGCTGAACTTTTCCGCGGAACAATTCGTTCTAATTTAACTTTAGGACTTAATCCAGTTCCGACCGATGAAGAACTCTGGTGGGCTTTAGGTGTTGCACAAGCAACAGATTTTGTTTCAGATAAAAAAGGACAACTAGACGCGTCGGTTGAAGCTTTTGGACGTAATTTCTCTGGTGGCCAGCGCCAACGTTTAACCATTGCCAGAGCTGTGCTTCATAGAGCTCCTTTTCTGGTTTTAGATGATTCGACCTCTGCACTGGATTACTTGACGGAAGCACACTTGCTTGAAGCCATCAAAACAGAGCTTTCTGCTACGAGTTTAATTCTCATTTCGCAGCGTACGAATAGCTTGAAAAATGCTGATAAAATTTTAGTTCTCGACAAAGGAATGCAAGTTGGGTTAGGACGTCATGAAGAGTTGTTAGAAAAGAGCGAACTTTATCGCGAAATTCATCAGTCTCAGCATGGAAAGAAGGCAGGTCATGAAACAAAGAAATAGCAGCCTCAGGCGCTTGACGAAAGATTTGACCCAGCAACCTGTCCTCTTATTTTTGGCTAGCCTAGGAACCATTATTCAGGTTGCACTGACCATTTATCTGCCCATTTTAATCGGATGTGCCGTGGACAGTGTCCTCTTACCAAATGCCGGCCATCATTTATCGGTTCTTGTGATGCAGATGCTTCTAGTCATTGCTGGGAATACGTTTATTCAATGGGTTAATCCGCTCATTTATAACCAATTAGTCTATCGTTATAGTCAGAATTTGCGTGACCGTGTGACACATAAGATTCATTATCTACCTCTTGCCTATCTAGATAAGCAAGGAAGTGGGGATTTGGTCAGCCGTGTGACGACAGATATTGATCAGCTTAACAACGGTCTTCTCATGGTATTTAACCAGTTTTTTGTGGGAATTTTAACCATTCTTGTAACTCTGGTAACGATGGCAAAGCTTGACTTTTTCATGATGACCTTGGTTTTACTCCTAACTCCCTTATCTATTATTTTAGCACGGTTTATTGCCAAGAGAAGTTTTAAACTTTTCCAAGCCCAAACTCAATCACGCGGCATTCAGAGTCAGTTGATTGAAGAAAGTCTAAGTCAGGAAACCTTGATTCAAACTCTGGGAGCACAAGAACAGTTCATCGATGATTTCACAGAGACAAATAAGACTTATGCCAATTATTCGCAGGATGCTATCTTTTATTCCTCAACGGTCAACCCTTCAACACGCTTTATCAATGCACTAATTTATGCACTGATGGTAGGTTTTGGAGCAATACGAATTATCAGTGGTTCGCACTTTACGGTTGGAGAGCTGGTGACCTTTCTTAATTATGTCAATCAGTACACCAAACCTTTCAATGATATTTCCTCTGTCATGTCGGAACTTCAAAGCGCCCTTGCCTGTGCAGAACGGCTTTATCTGATTTTGGATGAAGAAGAAGTGGTAGAGACTGGACATAAAATACTAATGTCAGAAGAGGTCAAGGGAGCGATTGCTTTTGAGCACGTCCAATTTGGTTATGAACCACAGAAAATTCTGATAAAGGACTTGAATATTGCTATTCCAGCTGCCAGCAAGGTCGCTATTGTCGGACCAACTGGAGCAGGAAAATCTACACTGATTAATCTGCTTATGCGCTTTTACTCCGTTAATCACGGGCAAATTACGCTTGATGGTGTGCCGATTACCGATTATACGCGTCCCTCTTTTCGGCAGCAGTTTGGAATGGTATTGCAAGAGACTTGGCTAGAGACAGGAACTATTCATGAGAATATTGCTTTCGGACGACCTGATGCTAAGCGTGAAGAAGTGATTGCAGCTGCTCAGGCAGCCAATGCAGACTTCTTTATTCAGCAGTTGCCACAAGGTTACGATACCTACCTAGCGGATGCTGGTGATTCGCTTTCACAAGGACAGCGCCAGCTGCTTACGATTGCCCGTGTCTTTTTGACAATTCCAAAGATTCTTATTTTGGATGAAGCGACATCGTCTATTGATACAAGAACAGAAGTGTTAATTCAAGAAGCCTTTGGGAAACTCATGGAAGGCAGAACGAGCTTTATCATTGCTCACCGCTTATCCACTATTCAAAATGCAGATCTGATCCTTGTTCTGGTCGATGGAGATATTGTGGAGCATGGTAAGCATGACGACCTGATGGCTGCGCGTGGTGTTTACTATGACATGCAGACAGCGCAAGAAAAGAAGGAATAGGGTTGAAGTTTTTAATTTTCTTATTCAGTTCATATCATGCAAAGAAAAACCCAAAATCGCAGCTAGGCTTAGCTGCGATTTTGGGTTTTATAAGGGAGACAAATTAAAATTTTGCTGGAGTAGCTGTTTCTTGAAGAACGCTATTTAGTTCTTCAATATTTTGTTTACCAACTGTTTCCAGCCATTCAATAGCAGCAGCTTCGCCACCTTCTTGGTAAGCAGTTGTTGCGCCAGCCCAAGTTGCACGTCCGCAAAGGACTCCATTGAAAGTTGAGCCAGATTCTTTTGCAAAACGAAGTGTATCTTGGAAAAGTTGAGCAGACACACCTGCTGAAAGGAAGATAAATGGAAGGTTGGTAGCTGCGCTTTGTTCAGCATAATAACCAGCCGCTTCTTCCTTGTTGTAGAGAACGTCGCCTTCAGCAAAGCCTTCAACAAATTTCATGTTTACAGGAACTTCGACTTTAAGAACATCAACGTTGAAACGAGGCTCTGAGTAAACTTTCATTGCTTCGATAACTTTGCGAGGTTTGAGTTTAGCATATTCTTTTTCGTCAGTTACGTTTGCATCGTAAGACACCAATTCCAAGAAGAATGGCATGTCTTCTGCTTTACATTCTGAAGCAATACGTTCGATGAAAGCTTCTTTCACGTCATTCACTGCACGATCTTCGTCCACGTCAACGTAAAGAAGAACTTTAACTGCATCAGCACCGTTTGCTTTCAAGCGTTGAACAGAAACGTTATCTACCAAGTCAGGGAAACGTCCTGGAACGGTTGAGTCATAGCCAGTTTTTTCATAAGCGACTAAAAGACCAGCATTTTCATCACGAGCGCCAGCCGCTTTCCAACCTAACTCCGGATCAAGCAGGATAGAAGAAGCGTATTTAGTCAAATGTTTTGAAACCAGCACTTTGAAATTTTCCAACTCAGCAACTGGAGTATCAGCACCGAGCATACGACGAAGTGCTCCGCGTTGGTCAATAGCAAGTGCGGCGATGACCCCGTTATCATCACACAAACGATTCAATTTTTCAAGTTTTGTTGTCATGGACATTTTCTCCTCTTGTTATTATATTGAAAAGTATATAACTTTTTTTAAACAAAGTCAAACACATTTTTACAAATTTTTAGATAATTTGTTGAAATTCTACAAATAACGAGTATAATAAGAGTGTAAGGTTATAAATATAGAAAAAGAATCTACCGTTATATTATGCGGCAGAAATAGTGTTATACAACTACTAATTAGGATAATTGTATAAGTTAAAGTTGTTCATTTATGAAAGGAAACGAACATGAAAGAAAGTCGTCATCTAGTTATTTTAAAAGAATTGGAACAAAATGGTGTGGTATCGGTCAAACACCTGAAAGAGATTTTAGATGTGACAGATATGACTATTCGTCGTGATCTGATTGAGTTGGAGCAGCAAGATCTCCTCATTCGTGTTCATGGTGGAGCTCATAAAAAGGCGAAAGAAACCTTCAATGAAGCCTCTCATATAGAAAAAACGACCATTAATGTTGCAGAAAAGAAGGTTATCGCTCGTAAATGTGCAGATTTGATCACAGATGGCGACACCGTTTTCATTGGTTCAGGAACCACGACTAGTTTTATTAGTGATTATCTCGAAGATAAGAAAATTAGTATTGTAACGAATTCTTTACCAATCTTTGAGACTCTGAAGGATAATCCCAACCTTGACATCATCCTTGTTGGCGGCCGTTATCGTATGAAAACTCAAACTTTTGTAGGACAGTTTGCCAATAAACTTCTTAAAGAGATTAAGGTTGCTAAGGCCTTTATCGGAGTGAATGGGATTGACGGGCACAATGTAACAACTGCTAACGAGGAAGAAGGAAATGGAAATGCAATTATCCTTAATAATGCTGTTGAGAAGTACATCGTGGCTGATAACACCAAATTAGATAGTTACTCATTTTATACCTTCTATCATCTGGACGATGTGAATGCGATTGTGACGGATGATACTATTTCAGATGAATTGAGAGAACGATATCAAGTTTTTACAAAAATTATCTAAAGCTCAGTTTTTACTGAGTTTTTTCTTTTTAGAACAAAAATGAACATTTTCTCTTGCAAAAGTATAAAAAATAAATTACAATGTAACCGAATACAAAAAAGGAGAAATATTTATGTTACATCTAGTTTGCCCTAATCCAGCTCTTGATCGGACGATTTTGCTTAGTGATTTTCAGGCAGAGGTGGTGAATCGTCCAGATATGGTTCATGAAAATGCTGGTGGGAAAAGTTTTAATGCTGCTTATGTGTTAAAGGAAGAGTCAAAAGGTCAGACAGATCATTTCTGCATTCACACGATGCTAGGCGGAAAAATGGGTGAATATGTCGCAGAACTTAATGAGAATGACGGGATCCCCTTGGTTGTGACAGCAGTCAACAAGAATACGCGGACTTGTACTATTTCGATTGATACGGTTCATCAAAAGACCTATTTGGTCTATGAAAAAGGATTTGATTTGGATGCAAATCTGCTAGAGCAATTTACCGAAAAGCTAGTATCTGCGGTTCAACCAGGTGATAGTGTAGTCTTTTCGGGTTCTCTTATGAAAGGCATGCCCGAGGACTATATTGCACAAGTCGCAGCTAAGTTGCCAGACGGAGCTAAGCTAGTGGTTGATACATCAGGATCAGCACTTAAGGCAGCTCTTCCTGCGAAACCAACTATTGTTAAAATTAATGACGAAGAACTAGCTGAACTGACAGGTAAACCAACAGAAACTCCTGAACAAGTGCGCGATTTGATTCAGTCGTATCATGATTTGCCTTTCTTTATCGTAACAATGGGCGGCAAGGGAGTTGTTGCCAAACTTGGTAATGATTGTTTTAAACTGACTTTTCCTAAAATTGAGGTTAAAAATCCGATTGCTTCAGGAGATTTCTTTTTAGGAAGCCTTTGCCATTCTTTGCATGTACGAGGTTTGGTTGATCGTGAGAGTGTCATGCGTGCTTGTGCTTACGCGACTGCTAATTGTCTACAATGGACACCAGAAGTTGATCAGGCAGATGTGGCACGAATTCTAAAGAAAATAGTTTTGACAGAATTATAGGAGTTTGAGATGGCACTAACTTTAAAAAATGATCAGGTTAAACTCGAGTTTGCGACTTTTGGTGGGGCACTTTCTTCAATAAAAGACGCAGATGGAGTTGAATATCTTTGGCAGGGGGACGCGACCTATTGGTCAGGACAGGCCCCTGTTCTTTTTCCCATTTGTGGAAGTTTGCGTGATAATCGCGCAACCATAGTTGAAAAAGAAATGATTATGCCACGGCACGGTTTGGTACGTAAGAAAGAATTTGAGCTATTTAAGCAGGCTGATGATTATATCATTTTCCGCATTCAAAGTGATGATGACATGTACCAACAATTTCCATTTGAGTTTGAACTTCAGATTCGTTATGACCTTCTAAAAAAGGGTGTCCGTACGACTTATACAGTTAAAAATTTAGATGCAAAAACACTCCCCTTCTGCATTGGAGGACATCCCGGCTTTAACTGTCCGCTTTTAGCTGGTGAAACTTATGAAGATTACTATTTAGAGTTTGAAAAAGACGAAAAATTGACTGTTCCGACTTCTTATCCAGAAACAGGTCTTCTGAATTTAGTAGAACGCCATGAGTTGCCTATCAAGGGGAATGTTCTAGACCTAAGTTATGATCTTTTCAGTCAAGATGTTCTGACTTTGGATCGGTTAAAATCACGTTCGGTTAAATTATTGTCAAGAAAACATAGAAAAGGATTGCAAGTGGATTTTGCAGATTTTCCTTATTTGGTTTTGTGGTCGACTGCTAATCATGATCCCTTTATCGCGCTTGAACCGTGGTCGGGGCTATCAACAGATGTGCACGCTACAAATGATTTTCTTGATAAGCCAAATGTACAAAAAGTAGTGTCTGGTCAGGAAAGGAAATTAGCATTTGATATTAATTTATTATAAACAAACATTTCTGAACATAAAGTGTTGACTTTTGTTTAAATAAGTATATAATATAAAATATAACAATGAAGAGTCAGAGCTTTGCTTTTGACTGGAAAATGGAGTAAGGAGGAATTTTCATGTCTATTATCATTGGAGCGGATCAAGCAGGATCTGCGCTTAAGGAGATCGTCAAGGACTTTCTGATTGAGGAAGGTCATGAGGTGGTTGATGTCAGCCGTGATGGTGCGGACGCTGTAGACACAACTTTGTCAGTAGTTCAAGCCGTCAATGAAGCTGATGGTAATCTTGGTATCGTGATTGATGCTTATGGTGTGGCGAGTTTTATGACCGCAACCAAGATCAAGGGAATGATCTGTGCAGAGGTTTCAGATGAACGTTCAGCTTACATGACACGTGGTCATAATAATGCACGCATGATCACTATGGGGGCTGAAATTGTCGGACCAGGTCTGGCTAAGAATATTGCTAAAAGCTTTGTCAATGGGAAATACGACGGTGGTCGTCACCAAATTCGTGTCGACATGCTCAATAAAATGTGCTAGGAGGAAATGAAGATGAAAATTGCTATTGGATGTGACCATATCGTAACAGATACTAAAATGGCGGTGTCTGATTTCCTTAAGTCAAAAGGACACGAAGTGCTGGACTTTGGGACCTATGATTTCACTCGAACCCACTATCCGATTTTTGGTAAAAAAGTCGGCGAAGCCGTTGTGACAGGGCAAGCGGATCTCGGTGTTTGCATCTGTGGTACCGGTGTTGGGATCAATAATGCAGTGAACAAGGTGCCAGGGATTCGCTCTGCGCTTGTGCGTGATATGACCAGTGCCCTTTATGCCAAAGAAGAGCTCAATGCCAATGTTATCGGCTTTGGTGGTAAGATTATTGGTGAGCTTCTTATGTGCGACATCATTGATGCTTTTATTAATGCTGAGTACAAAGAAACACCTGAAAATAAACGTTTGATTGAAAAAATCGCCGCAGTTGAGGCTGGTCATGAACTTCACCAAGATCCAAACTTCTTCAAAGAATTCTTGGACAAGTGGGATCGTGGCGAATATCATGATTAACCAAGACACGAGGGTGTAAAGAGCTAGAGGGTAACAGTCTCTAACTCTTTTTTGGACAATTAGAAAGTTTTTAAACATTTTTGAAAAAAAGTAATAGTAAACGCTTGCAAAAAGAACAAAAAGTGCTATAATGAATTCAACAGAATAAAACATGGATTGTAACTAGGAATTAGGCGAGACCATAAATGTACTAAAAGGAGACTTTTGGGGCGTTTGTGGTCTTTTTAGCTTTTTAAAATCTGTTACTAGAAAGGATAAAGATGTTTAGAATTGTCCAACCATTAAATAATAACGTGGCTGTCGTTAAACAAGACAATGGCGAGCAAGCGGTGATTATGGGCTTGGGAATTGTGTTTAAGAAAAAGAAAGGTGATGTGATAGCAGAAGAACGGGTTGAAAAAATATTCCAAATGAAAAGTGAAGAATCACAAAAGAATTTTTCAGCTTTGTTAAAAGATGTACCTCTAGATTTTATTACAACGACTTATGAAATTATTGATTATGGTGTAAAGGAATACCATTTTCCTGTTCAGGAATACATCTACGTCACTTTGACAGATCATATTTACTGTAGTTATCAGGCCTTGCAAAAAGGAAGTTATCAAAATAGCAATTTGCCAGACATGTCAGAACAATATCCGATTGAATATGCAATCGCTGAACAGGCTTTGCATACTTTGAAAGAGAAATTAGACATTACTTTTCCGACCGATGAGATTGGACGTATTGCTCTCCACTTTATCAATGCTAAGGGCGAAGATGTTGTGGTTAGTCAGGATGAGCAAAAATTGACTCGACAGATGATCAGCTTGGTACAAGAAGAACTTTTAAAATATGGAATCAAGAGAACTCAGAAGAATAGTAATTTTTATGATCGCCTGATGATTCATTTGACTTATTTCATTGAGCGACTCGAACAAGAAGACAGCAATTCAAATGTCTCGATGAAGAGTTTGGAAGCACATATAAAAAAGGATTATCCAGAAGCCTATCAAGTTGGAGAACGGATTTACGAAATGATTTGCCAACGACTAGGTGGAAATTTGAATCCAAATGAGAAGGTATATTTGGTTATACATGTACAGAGATTATTATAAGGAGAAAAGAATGTTTCAATTACCAGAAGATTTTATATTCGGTGGAGCTACTGCGGCTTACCAAGTGGAAGGTGCAACCAAAGAAGGTGGGAAAGGACCTGTTGCTTGGGATGAATTTTTGGAAAAACAAGGACGATTTTTAGCAGACCCGGCGAGTGATTTTTATCATCAATATTCAAAAGACATAGCACTTTGCGAAAAATTTGGAGTTAATGGTTTGCGTTTATCTATTGCTTGGAGTCGTATTTTTCCAAATGGAAGAGGAGAAATTAATCAAGAAGGGGTAGATTTCTATCATCGGGTATTTGCAGAATGTGCAAAACATCATGTTTTACCTTTTGTGACTTTGCACCATTTTGATACACCAAAGGCCTTGTTTGACCAAGGAGATTTTTTAAATCGTGATACAATTGAAGCGTTTGTTGCATATGCAGAATTTTGTTTTAAGGAATTTTCAGAAGTACGTCACTGGAGTACCTTTAATGAAATTTACCCAGTGGCGACCAACCAATATTTATTGGGTACTTTTCCACCAGGAATTCAATACGATTTGTCTAAAGTCATTCAATGCTTACACAATATGATGTACGCTCATGCACGGGTTGTAAATCTGTTTAAAGATAGTGGTTATGCAGGTCAGATTGGAGTTGTTCATTCTTTAGAAACGAAATATCCGGCGACAGACTTAGAAGAAGATCAACACGCAGCTTTCTTGGATGATGCCTTATCTATTCGATTCTTATTGGACGCTACCTACTTGGGCTACTATTCTGAAGAAACCATGAGAGCACTTAACGAAATTTGTGAAGCAAATCAGGCTAGTTATGATTTTCCAGAAAATGATTTTCGTGAAATGAAAAAGGCTAGTCATCGAAATGATTACCTTGGAATTAATCACTATCAATGTCATTTTGTAAAAGCCTATCAAGGAGAATCAGCTATTCATCATAATGGAACAGGTGATAAGGGAACCTCAGTTTATAAAGTTAAAGGAATTGGGGAACGAATCTATAAGGAAGGTATTGAAAGGACAGATTGGGACTGGATCATCTATCCAGAAGGTCTGTATGACTTACTTCTGAGGATTAAGCAGGATTACCCACATTACAAGCAAATCTATATTACAGAAAATGGCATGGGTTATAAGGATGAGTTTGATAATGGCTTGATTATGGATGGACCACGGATTGATTATCTCAAAGTTTATCTTCAATCTCTTTCAAAAGCTATTGAAGCAGGCGTTGTCGTAAAGGGGTATTTTCTTTGGTCACTTATGGATGTCTTTTCATGGTCTAATGGTTACAACAAGCGCTATGGTCTTTTTTATGTTGATTTTGAAACACAAGAACGTTATCCAAAAGAGTCAGCTTACTGGTTTAAACATGTTAGCGAAACAAAAGTGATAGTATAAGAAAGGAGAAAAGAATGAATAAAAATGAATTGCAGATGTTAGGATTTGAAATTGTGGCCTATTCAGGTGATGCCAGAAGTATACTTCTGAACTTACTAAAAGAAGTCCGTCAAGGGAACTTTTCTAATGTAGATTCTGCTCTAAAGGAGGCAGATGAAAATTTAAACCTAGCACATAATTCTCAAACAAAAATTTTGGCTCAAGAAGCTGCTGGGGAAAATTTGGATTTAGGATTTATTTTTATCCACGGACAAGATCATTTGATGACAACTCTACTGTTAAAAGAATTGATTGTGGATTTTATTGAACTATATAAACAACAATATAAGGAGGATTAATTCCATGAACGGAATTATTAAACAAATTGAAAAAGGAAAACCTTTCTTTGAAAAAATATCACGTAATATTTATCTAGGAGCCATTCGTGACGGTTTCCTAGCTGCTATGCCAGCTATTCTATTTTCAAGTATTTTTATTTTGCTTGCAGCTATTCCAGAAATTTTTGGTTATAAATTACCTGAAAATGTATCAACCTGGCTTTGGAAAGTTTATGGCTATTCAATGGGTGTTGTTGCTCTTCTTGTTTCTGCAACAACAGCACGCTGCCTATCAGAGTCAATGAATCGGAATATGCCGACTAATAAAAAAATTAATTCTGTATCTGTTATGTTAGCATCCATTGTAAGTTTTCTCTTACTTAGTGTTGACCAAATTGAAAATGGTCTAGCAAACGGGTATATGGGAACCAAAGGTATTTTGGCAGCTTTTGTCGCGGCATTTATTACAGTTAATGTTTATAAATTCTGTGTTCTGAAAGATATTACAATTAAGATGCCAAAAGAAGTTCCTGGAACAATTTCCCAAACTTTTCGAGATGTCTTCCCATTCTCTTTTGCAGTATTTGCTGCGGTCATTATTGATACGATTGTTCGGATATTCTTTGGTCATTCTTTTGCAGAAGCGATCATCACTCTGCTTCAGCCCCTATTTACAGCAGCAGACGGATATTTAGGTATTTCCATTATCTGGGGAGCAATGGCTCTCTTCTGGTTCGTTGGTGTTCATGGTCCTTCTATTGTAGAGCCGGCTATTGCTGCAATTATTTATGCGAATGTTGAAACCAATCTACAACTAGTCAGAGCCGGTCAACATGCTTCAAATGTTTTGACCGTTGGTTTGGGTAACTTTGTCGGAACCATGGGTGGAACAGGGGCAACTCTTGTCGTTCCTTTTCTCTTTATGCTTTTTGCTAAATCAAAGCAATTAAAAGCAGTCGGAAAAGCTTCGTTTGTCCCAGTTTGCTTTGCAGTTAATGAACCCTTACTTTTTGCAACACCTATTATTTTAAATCCATATTTCTTTATCCCCTTCTTATTGACACCAATGGTCAATGTATGTGCTTTTAAATTCTTTGTTGATGTTCTTGGAATGAATAGTTTCATGTATGTTTTACCATGGGCAACTCCGGCACCAATTGGTCTTATTTTAGGGACAGGCGCAGGAATTTTATCAATTGTTTTGATGCTCCTCTTGCTCGTGATTGACTCTATTATCTATCTTCCATTTATCAAGGCTTATGATGATTCCTTAGTTGAAGAAGAAGCTAAAAAATCTGAAGTGATAGAACTTGAAGAAAAGGTAGAAGCAGAACTTGAAGAAAAGATTCGAGTAGCAGCAGAAGGAGAAAAGCATAATATCTTAGTGCTTTGTGCAGGAGCAGGTACAAGTGCTATGTTAGCAAATGCCTTGACAGAAGGAGCAGCAGAACTTGGGGTTAACCTCAGTTCAACGGCAGGCGCATATGGTTCACACTATGAAATTATGAAAGACTTTGATATGATTGTCCTTGCGCCGCAAGTAAATTCCTACTATGAAGATATTAAAAAAGATACAGATAAATTAGGTATTAAACTTGTTGCAACAAAGGGTGCAGAATACATCAAGTTAACTCGTGATCCTAAAGGAGCAGTACAATTTGTCCTTTCACATTTTGAGTAGAATATAATTCTCTAGAAAATTGGGGTGGGCAACACTTATTTTAAAAATAGAAGCGTGCTTCCTATCCTTAGTTTTTAGAGTAGGAGAATAATATGAAAAATTGGAAAAAATTATCCTTTGTTTTAGCCGTCATCCTCTGTCTGATCGGAAGTAATATTCTTATTTCTGCTGAAGAAAGGACGAATATTCGTATTGATAAAGTTGATAATCTGCCTTCGGATTTTATTAGGGGAACGGATATTTCCACGCTAATTGCCCAAGAACAAAGTGGTGTACAGTATAAAGATGAGAATGGGAATGTGCGAGACATTTTCGATATTCTTCAGGAAAATGGGGTTAATTATATTCGAGTGAGAATTTGGAATGACCCCCTATGATAAAAATGGTCATGGCTATGGTGCCGGAAATAATGACCTAGATAAAGCAATTGAGATTGGGAAAAGAGCAAGTGCACATGGAATGAAGCTTTTAGTAGATTTCCATTATTCAGATTTTTGGGCTGACCCAGGGCGCCAAGTGGTGCCCAAGGCTTGGGCTAACATGAATTTAACTGAGAAATCAACTGCTCTTTACCAGTACACTAAAGATAGTCTTCAAAAGTTGAGAGCAGCTGGTGTCAGTGTTGGCATGGTGCAAATCGGAAATGAAACAACTAGCAGTGGTCTAGCTGGAGAAGCTGGTGAAGGTCGTTATGCCTTGTATGCAGCAGGATCAAAAGCGGTGCGTGAAGTGGATCCATCTGTTTTAGTTGCCATTCACTTAACCAATCCTGACAAAACAGATACGATTTTAAATTATGCTCAAGAATTAGCTAATCACCAAATTGATTATGATGTATTTGCTACAAGCTACTATAGCTTTTGGCATGGTAGTCTAGACAATTTGACTTATGTTTTGAAGACAGTAGCTGATAATTATGGCAAGAAGACCTTGGTTGCAGAAACTTCTTACGCTTATACGCTAGAAGATGGTGACGGTCAACAGAATGTTATTCGAAACAAGAATCAATTAACGGTAGGAGGCTACCCAGCCTCTGTCCAAGGGCAGTCCCATGCTTTACGTGATGTGATTGATGCTACAAATAAGGCTGGAAGTAGTGCGCTGGGTGTATTTTACTGGGAACCTGCTTGGACTCCTGTTAGTCAGAAGGGGAAAGAAGCGAATCTACCTATTTGGGAACAATATGGTTCAGGTTGGGCGTTTAGTTATGCAATTGGATACGATCCAAACGTTAACCAAACAAATTACGGTGGTTCAGAATGGGATAACCAAGCGCTCTTTGACTTTACAGGAAAAGCATTACCGTCTCTTGCTACTTTTAAATATGTTTATACCGGATTAAACACAAATCTGGAGTATGACAAAAATGAGGATACTGCCGTACAAGAAAGTCTTCTTTCAAATTATAGTTTTGAAGAAGAGGATATGTCCGCTTATACCTTTAACGATTTTATCAAGCGAAGACAGGATACTCCTAAAACTGGAAAATACGCCATGAACTTCTACCATGCTAATGGAGATTATCAGACAGGTCTTGAACAAAGTTTGACACTTCCAGCAGGAACATATCACTTTTCTGTCCAGATCCAGGGGGGAGATACCAATGGTTCAGAGGATATTTATGCTTTTGCTCACTCCAGTGGTCTAGATATTCAAAGTAAAAAGGTCAAACTATCAGGGTGGTCAAATTGGCAGACAGCAGAATTAAGCTTTACTTTAACAAAAGAAAGTCAGGTAAGTCTAGGCGTTTCAGTCAAGGTTAATAGTGGGGCATGGGGAACGATTGATGATTTAATTTTGACGAAATCAAAGGTAGTGGATAAAACAAAATTGGTGGCAGCGATTACTTCATCAAAAGAATTATTGAAACATAAAGAAAAGTATAGTTCTGAGTCCATTCTCCAGCTAAATCAGCAGCTTGAACAAGCACAAAAAATAGTAGATAAGGCAGACGCAAGTCAGACAGAGGTTGATAAAGTGTTAGTCGCTTTAGAAACGGCTCAACAAGCGCTAGTACCTAAGAAGAATAAAAATAATGTTGTAACTACTGATTCTTCTACAACGGAGAAAAAAAGTCAAAATGACAACCATGGTTCAGATGATAAGGAACCAGAGAAAAATAAAGATGAAAAAGTGTTGCCGAAAACAGGAACCACATTTACCCATCTGGAAGTGATCGGTGTTGTTATTTTTACGCTTCTTGTTATTCTGTATACTCAAAAGAAGGTTAATAATTAAAAATAAAAAAGAGCCTGGGACAAAATAATTCTCAGCCACAAAAAAAGCTAGAGCTTCCCAATTGCGGAACTCTAGCTTTTTAATTTTGAGTCGTTCTCTTATTGTATTTTAGGAGGTTATTGGCCATAAGTACCAATCCCATGTCAATTCTCNCTTGACGCTTCCCTCTCAGATTACATCTCTTGTAACCCAAACAAGCCTTTATCTGCCCAAAGACAGGTTCCACATCAATCTTGCGTTGAGCGAAAATCTGTCTACCTTGGGGAGATAAAAGCGCCTGACATTCTT
>NZ_KB904392.1 GCF_000380065.1 Streptococcus massiliensis DSM 18628
TGATAGAAGGCGTGGAAGTGACAATCCTCCAAAGTATTCACCACTTTTTCAATCGTAAAGACGAGATGGTCTTGTGGCAAGAAAGAACTGATTTCTAGTGGTAAAGTTGTTTGATTTGTGTTATAGTGAATATGCATGGGATAGCCTTTCTAAATAGTTTATTGTGCAATTCTATTTTACCAGGACTATCGCAACCATGCAAAAAAGCAACGGATTTGCCGTTGCTTTTTTTGGAGATAAGGGACTATTGTCCCAGGCTCTATTAATCTCCTACTGTCGAATCAAATAATCAAAAGCTCCCAAAGCCGCAGTTGCTCCTGAGCCCATAGAAATAATGATCTGCTTATAGGCGCTATCTGTGCAATCTCCTGCTGCAAATATGCCGGCAATAGAAGTCGCACCATGATTATCTATTTCAATCTCACCACGAGAATTTAGCTGGATATCACTATCTTTTAACCAAGCTGTGTTCGGCACTAAACCAATCTGAACAAAGACGCCTTCAACATCTAGCTGGTGTTCTTCGTTAGTCGCACGATCTACATAGGTTAAGCCTGTAACATGATCCTGGCCTGTGATTTCTTTTGTCGCAACATTTTTATGAATAGTCACATTTGATAGTGAGGCTGCACGCTCCTGCAAGACTTGGTCTGCCTTTAATTCTGGCAGAAATTCAAGAACATGAACTTCTTTAGCAAGACCAGCCAGATCAATAGCGGCTTCAATTCCGGAATTTCCACCACCAATAACCGCAACATTTTTTTCCTCAAAGAGAGGACCATCACAGTGGGGACAATTCGTAACTCCTTTGGTACGGAATTCCTCTTCACCCGGAACATTGATATTTCTCCAAGTTGCTCCCAAGGCCAAAATAAGCGATTTAGTTTTTAGAACCGCACCATTTTCTAATTCAACTTCAATCAAATCAGATTTACGAACCGTTTTAGCTCGCTGTGCTTTCATAATATCCACATTATACTGACTAACATGAGCTTCAACTTGTGCCATGAGCTGTGGTCCTTCCGTGTATGGAGTGCCTATCATATTCTCAATACCGACAGTTTCCATCACTTGGCCGCCAAAGGTCTCAGCCAAAAGCCCTGTCCGAATTCCTTTTCTGGCTGCATAAATAGCTGCACTACAACCTGCGGGACCACCACCAATGACCAGAACATCAAATGTTCCTTTATCATTGAAAAGTTCCACGGATTCAGGCTCGGCAATTTTCTCAACAAGTTGCTCAATTGTCATCCGACCGCTAGCAAACTCTTCTCCATTTAAGAAGACCGTCGGAACTGCCATAATTCCTTTAGCGTCAATTTCATTCTTAAACATACCACCTTCAATCATGGTATGAGAAATCAACGGGTTGAGAACTGAAAAGATATTCAAAGCCTGAACAACATCTGGACAATTATGACAGGTCAAACTTACATAAGTCTCAAAATGCAATTTCCTATCTACTGATTGAATGCGTTTGACTAAATCATCGCTAATTTTAGGAGCGCGGCCAGAAACTTGTAATAAAGCCAAAACAAAAGATGTGAACTCATGCCCGAGCGGCAAACCAGCAAAGACGATACCGCTTGCTTGCCCTTCTCTTGTAATCTCAAAAGAAGGTGTACGTTCTAATGAAACCTTTTCTACAGAAATCTGATCAGACATAGCCACGATTTCATCTAAAAATTCTTCAACTTGTTTAGAATTTGAGCTGTCATCCAAAGAAACTTTGAAAACAAGTGGTGCTTCTACTAGAGCTAAATATTGTTCTAATTGTTGTTTAATTTCCGCATCTAAAGCCATACTAAATCTTCCCTACAAGGTCGAGACTGGGTTTTAAGGTTTCAGCCCCTTCTTTCCATTTCGCTGGACAAACTTCACCTGGATGTTTACGGATATATTGAGCGGCACGAATCTTATCTAGTAAAGTGCTAGCATCACGACCAACACCATCTGCATTGATTTCAAGCGCTTGAACAACACCATCTGGATCAATGATAAAAGTACCACGCTGTGCCAAACCTTGTTCTTCGTCAAGTACATCAAAAGCAAGTGAAAGTTGATGAGACGG
This sequence comes from Streptococcus massiliensis DSM 18628, assembly GCF_000380065.1. Classification (GTDB taxonomy): domain Bacteria; phylum Bacillota; class Bacilli; order Lactobacillales; family Streptococcaceae; genus Streptococcus; species Streptococcus massiliensis. The sequence continues at coordinate 2,072 of NZ_KB904392.1, forward strand.
ATCGCCGATCATGATATACTCGATCTTTCCGATAGCTGGTGAATGATCATGCCAAGCTTTATGTGTAAAGTGAGTATCTGTTGATACAGAGTAAACTTCAACACCTAATTTTTTAAGCTCAGCATATTGCTCTTGCAGATCTTCTAACTCTGTTGGACAAACAAAGGTAAAGTCAGCTGGGTAGAAGCAAACGACGCTCCATTGACCTTTGAAGTCTTCTGAAGACACCTCAATAAATTTACCCTTGTGATAAGCATTCGCCTTAAATTCAGCAACTTCTTTTCCGATTAATGACATATAGTCACCTCCATTGTTTTTATTTATAACCATTATAAACAAAGGGGATTTGAATGTCAAATAATTGGATTGAAAAATAAATGAAGTATTTAGATGCCAATGAATTTTAAAATGAACGAATTTTTAATAGCAATAACGATATAAAAAAGGAACTTGTCTAAGCAAATTCCTTTTTATTATAAATTATAGATATTCGCCAACGGCATGGAGCAGGTCTTGGATAGCAGCTTGCTTGCTACCACCTGCCATAGCCATGTCAGGTTTTCCGCCGCCACGACCGTCAACGATTGGAGCCAGTTCTTTGATGAGATTGCCCGCGTGAACGTCCTTGGTCTTGCTTGCTACAAGGACATTGACCTTATCACCAATCGCTGCCACAAGGACTAAGACATCTGAGATGTCCTTTTGCTTCCACGTATCCGCAAAGGTGCGCAGAGCCCCAGCGTCAGACACAGAGACTTGGCTGGCGACAAAGGTCTTGCCATTTGCTTCTACTACATTTTTGAAAATTTCGCCCGATGCCGCAGCAGCTGCCTTAGCTTTCAAGTCTTCATTTTCTTTTTGTAGCTGGCGAAGCTGGTCTTGCAGAGCTTCCACCTTGTGCGGCACTTCCTTGATTTGTGGCGCCTTAAGGGTTGCAGCAATCGTCTTGAGCGCTTCTTCCTCTTCACGGTAAGACTCAAAGGCTTCCTTGCTGGTCACAGCGAGGATACGGCGCGTTCCTGAGCCGATTCCCTCTTCCTTGACAATCTTGAAAATACCGATTTCAGCTGTATTGCTCACGTGCGTACCACCGCAGAGCTCAACAGAATAGTCACCAATGGTCACAACACGAACTTTTTTACCGTATTTTTCACCGAAGAGTGCCATCGCGCCCATTTCCTTGGCGGTATCCATATCTGTTTCAATCGTTTCAATAGCAATCGCGTCCCAAATCTTCTCATTGACTTGCTGCTCAATCTGACGCAATTCTTCTGGTGTGACAGCTTGGAAATGCGTAAAGTCAAAGCGCAGAAATTCTACTTCGTTGAGTGAGCCCGCTTGGGTGGCGTGCTTGCCCAGAATGTTATGCAGGGCAGCATGGAGCAAGTGGGTCGCTGTATGGTTTTTCATAACCCGATGACGACGGCTGTGGTCGATTTCGAGCTGGTAGTTTTCATGGACAGCTAACGGCGCCAGAACCTCTACCTTGTGCAGGGCTTGTCCGTTTGGCGCTTTTTGTACATCGATGACCGTCGCGACTGGATTACCAGCAGCGTCAAAAATTTGACCGTGGTCGGCTACCTGCCCTCCCATTTCGGCGTAAAATGGCGTTTCTGCAAAGATAAGGTGGGCTGTGCCTGCGGCAACTTCTGCCACTTCTTGGTCATCTGCTACAATGGCAAGAAGCTGGCTAGATAGGGCTTCTTTTTCATAGTTGAAACGACTCTCCACCGTAATGGCTTGCAGGGTTTCATTTTGCATGCCCATAGAGCCACCCTTGACAACGGATGCCCGAGCTCGCTCTTGTTGCTCTTTCATGGCGACTTCAAAGCCTGCATGGTCGATGTTCAGTCCTGCTTCCTCTGCGATTTCCTCGGTCAATTCCACTGGAAAACCGTAAGTGTCATAGAGTTTAAAGACATCTTGCCCAGCAATGGTGTCTTGCCCGCTGGCTTTTAATTGGGCTACAATTTCTTGAGCGAAATGTTGTCCAGAATGCAGGGTACGCGCAAAGGACTCTTCCTCGCTCTTGATAATTTTCTCGATAAAATCTTGCTTTTCAAGCACTTCTGGATAGTAACTTTCCATAATCTTGCCGACAGTTGGCACGAGTTTGTAAAGGAAAGGCTCATTGATACCCAACTTTTGACCGTGCATAGAAGCGCGACGGAGCAGGCGGCGAAGCACATAACCACGCCCTTCATTTCCCGGAAGCGCGCCGTCGCCGATTGCAAAGGAGAGCGAGCGAATGTGGTCGGCAATGACCTTGAAGCTCATATTGTCTCCGTCTTGGTCGTAGACCTTGCCAGACAATTTCTCTACTTCGCGGATAATCGGCATGAAAAGGTCGGTTTCAAAGTTAGTTTTAGCCCCTTGAATAACCGCCACCAAGCGCTCGAGACCTGCGCCCGTATCAATATTTTTATGAGGAAGTTCCTTGTATTCGCTACGCGGCACAGCAGGGTCGGCGTTGAATTGGGACAAGACGATATTCCAAATTTCGATATAGCGGTCATTTTCAATATCTTCTGCCAAGAGGCGGACACCGATATTTTCAGGGTCAAAATCCTTACCGCGGTCAAAGAAAATCTCCGTGTCTGGGCCAGAAGGTCCCGCACCGATTTCCCAGAAATTGTCCTCGATAGGCACGAGGTGGCTTGGGTCTACTCCAACCGCAATCCAGCGGTTGTAAGAGTCCTTATCGTCTGGATAGTAGGTCATGTAGAGCTTGTCTTTGGGGAAGTCAAACCATTCTGGACTAGTCAAGAGTTCGTAAGCCCACGTAATGGCCTCGTCGCGGAAATAATCACCGATTGAGAAATTCCCCAGCATTTCAAACATGGTGTGGTGGCGCGCTGTTTTTCCGACATTTTCAATATCGTTGGTACGAATCGCCTTTTGCGCATTGGTAATCCGCGGATTTTCCGGAATAATAGTTCCGTCAAAATACTTCTTGAGCGTTGCCACACCTGAGTTAATCCAGAGCAAGGTCGGGTCATTGACCGGAACCAGGCTGACAGAAGGCTCAACAGCGTGACCTTTTGATGCCCAAAAATCGAGCCACATTTGGCGTACTTGCGCAGATGACATTTGTTTCATTTTTCTTTATCTCCTCTTATTACATTAGTGTTTTTTAACTATTAGAAGCCTCCATCGCTTCCACATAATCGATAGCAATGACCAAGGATATGACTAAGTCTTCATAATTCTCATCCAGAATGCTGATATTATAATGGGAACTCAAATGGAAAAGCTCCTTGCTGATTTCGGCAACGAGATTGCCCCGATTATCCAGCAACCTAAAATCCAAATCCCAAAAATTACCCTCAACAGTCAAATCAAAATTCGTTAGTTCATAGCGGTCACGTAAAAAAGTCAACTTTTTCTTGATCCAAAAGCTGCTGCCATTTACCAGAGTCACCTCAAAGCGCGGCAAGAAAGTCAACACTTCTTTTTGGATACTAGCAATCTGCTGACCGTCAGCTCTACTAACAGTAAAAGCTTTGGGAATTTGCATAAAGGAGCCTGCCGCCTGATAGGCGAGTTGGTCGGCTGCATCATAAATTTCAAAACGCTCTCCGCCGAAACGAAGTTTTTGCTTAACATGGTAGGTTTTCATACCTTCCTCCTAGGCTGACAAAGAAAGACAAGTTCACATAAACGAAGGGCGAAAAACCGCGGTACCACCTTCATTCAATGAACTCGTCATTCTCATTTATTATCGAATTATTGCTTTGAGTAGCATGATTTTCACTCTTACATGGCTTGCAGCACCGCCATTTCTCTGAGCTAAGAGGTTTGAAAATCAATTCTCAATAGTCTTATTATACTTGCTTCTTGCCTTTTCGTCAACTTATTCTACTCTGAAGCCCCTATTTATTTGCTAGAAGAACCTGAACTTGATGATGAGCCTGATGTTGAAGTTGAAGAAGAAGTTCCAGTTGAACCAATATATTGGGTAAAGAGATTTTGGAAAGCTTGATCTTTGACCTTGATATTAGCTTCTGAAAGTTCTTTAGAAATTACTTTTTGGATGTAAGAACGATTACTTTGTTTTTGTGCCACAATAATTTCTTTCAATCTCTTCTTGTAGTCTTGCCATTTTGCTGATTTATCAGTTTTCTTAGTCAATTTAACGACATAGTAAGAAGCTGTTGAACTGTTGCTAGCCTTAACAGTAATCACATCTGAAATTCCATTAACTTCTAGTCCAAAGGCTGCTTTTTTTACATCATCTGGAACATCTGTTGAAGCAGAGTCAAACTTTGTTTCGCCACCCTTATCCTTCGTATTTTTGTCTGTTGAATTATCTTTAGCTAACTGAGTAAAGTCTTCTCCATTTTTAGCTTTCTCAGCCACAGATTTGGCAGTTGCTTCATCAGAGAGTTTAATAATTTGAGCAGTAACTTCTGGTGTATATGTTTCATAAGCTGCCTTATAGGCATCGTCGTTCAATTCTTTTTCGGCAGCTTTTTTAACCGCATATTCAACTAATTTATTGGTGCGAATTTGTGCCTTATAGGTTTCCGTAGTCAAACCAGAACGGGCAAGAACACTTGAAAAAGCATCCCCATATGTTTTAGCACTCTTTTCGTAGACTTCATTAACTTCTTTTTCACTGACATTCTTACCATATTTCTTTTCAAAAACATTATTGATTGTCATACTAAGAAGCACTTCTTGAGCTGCGCTACTATTTTTCACTTGATTGTAAAACTCGTCAACAGTGATTGTATCACCTTTCATTGTTACGATGTCTTTACTATTTTGCGAGCAAGCTGCTAAAACTGCGACAGACAGGAGCGTTACTGCACCAGTCATGATTTTTTTCTTCATGTCCATAAATTTTTAAAAACTCCTTTGATATACATGGGTTTTCCCACTATTAATTAACGTTCTCATTATAACATAAAGTAGCTTAAATTTGTCTAAAAACAGAAAGTTTCAAAAAGATCTTCACTATTTAATCAACGATTTCAGATGGTAAGTGAACATTTGCCACTTTTTTTCTAATCATCAATAAGCCGTCTCCTAACGGTAAAAGGCTTGCCGTCAAATCAGGATTATCCAAGGTTGCATCAAATAAGTGCTGTAGCCCCTTATATATCGTACGTTGTCCCCTGCGCACTTCTTTGATATCACGGGCAACATCTCCACCCTGAAATACATCATCAATAAGGACCAAACCGCCTACAGTTAAGCGTTTAAGCACCTCTGGTAGAAAAATAATATACTTTGATTTGGCAGAATCCATAAAGACTACATCATAGTTCTCTGTTAAAGTTTCCAAAATATCTACCGCATCTCCCTCAAGAAGAGTGATTTGACCGCGTTCATCAAAACGAGCAAAATTTTCCTTAGCTAACTCAATCATCTCTGGATTGCGGTCAATGGTCGTAATCTTAGCCTTGGGTGCATATTGTGCCATAAGAAGGGCGGAAAAGCCGATTGCAGTTCCAATTTCAAGGATTCGCTCAGGCTGCAAGGTTTCCATTAGTAGGCGGAAATAGGATACCGTTTCATGAGGAATGACCGGGATATTATTCATTTGAGCAAAATTTTCCAGCTCTTTAAGAGCTCCTGTGACTGGCTTTTGCCGCTGGCGCATCAAATCAATGATTTCTTCTTTGACAACTGGACGACGCATGTTGTGATTTGCATTTTTACTATATGTTTCAACCATTAGCCCAAGCCTAATTTTTCTACTAAAGCTTCAAATTCATTCAGTCGGCGTTCAAAAACCGCAAAGGCCTGATTAAGATAATCTTTCTTGGTCATGTCAACACCTGCTTTTTTAATAACATTAAGTGGATAATCTGAATTTCCAGCTTTTAAATAATTCAAATATTTTTCCTTATCTTCTGGCTGACCATGGACAATCTTCTCAGCTAGAGCTGATGCTGCTGCAAATCCTGTCGAGTATTGGAATACGTAAAAATTGTAGTAAAAATGAGGAATACGAGCCCACTCATACTGAATTTGTAGATTTTCTTCTTTTTTCAGTCCATAATATTTCTCATTAATATCTGCATATAAGTCATTCAAAAACTCACTTGTCAGGACTTGCCCGTCTTGATCTGCCTTATGGATCAACTGTTCAAACTCTGCAAACTGAGTTTGACGGAAAACCGTTCCACGAAAACCATCCAAGAAATGGTTAAGAATAGCAAAGCGTTCTTGATCGTCTTCAACTTCTTGCAAAAGTTTTTCAGTCAGAATATTTTCATTTGTTGTCGAAGCGATTTCTGCTAGGAAGATAGAATAATCACCATAAACATAGGGCTGAGCCTCACGAGTATAGCTAGAATGCATACTGTGTCCTGTCTCATGGACAAGAGTGAAGAGATTATCTAATGTATCTTGCCAGTTGAGAAGCATAAAAGCATCTGTATCGTAAGAACCACCAGAATAGGCTCCCGAACGTTTCCCTTGATTTTCATAGACATCAATCCAGCGGTTACGAAAAGCGGTCTTCACACGCTCTACATAATCATCCCCCAAAATAGCCAAGACATCTTCTGCTTTTTCCAGAGCTTCTTCATAGGTAAACTTAAAATCTACTTCAGATAAAGGTGTGTACATATCATACATTTTGAGATCATCTAAACCAAGAATTTTCTTGCGAAGATTGATATAGCGATGTAAAAGCGGCAAATGCTCATTAACTGCCTCAAGCAGGGTGTCATAGACACTTTCCGGAATAAAGTTAGCTGACAGAGCTGCCTCGCGTGCGCTAGTAAAACGGCGCGTCTTAGCCTTATAATTATGTACCTTAACATTCGTCTGGAGCGTTTTTGCATAGGTATGTTGGTATTGTTCATAAATGCTGTAAAGGGCCTCATAAGCCTCCTTGCGCACCTTGCGATCTTTAGATTCAACTAAACTAATATAATTCCCATGGCTTAGTTGCACCTCTTCTCCCTTCTCGTTATGAACAGTCGGAAAAACGATGTCAGCATTATCCAAAATAGCAAAAGTTTCACCACCGCTACTGAAAATCTCTTCTGCCGCAGCTAGCAGCTCTTCCTCACGCTGGGATAGTACATGTTCTTTTTGTTTAAGAAGCTTGTCAAAGAAATGTTCAAACTGACGAAGCTCAGGCTCTGAGCTTAAATATTGAGCATATTGATCAACTGTGATTTTCATAAACTCAGGCTCATAAAATGAAAAAGCTTGTCCAAAAGCTGAATAAAGTGCCGCTCCCTTGGCCTGATATTCCTGATAAAGTGCCACACGCGTGTCTTCATCATTTTTCATATGGGCATAGACGTAAAGTTTTTCAATCCGTCGCATCAAATCAAGTTGAGTCCGAGTCGTTTCAAGTAAGCTCTTAGCACTATCTAGCAGGTGTCCTGCAAGCCCTGAAGCTGACTTTAAATCCTCAGAAACTTGTGCCAATTCTGATTCAAAATCAGCGTCTGTCGCAAAGATGGTTGTCAAGTCCCATCGGAACTGTTCATCTATTTCATTTCGTTGTTTTACCATGTTAAATCCTCCGTCACTATATTCTATCATAAAGTATCAAGAAATGGGGCTTTCATAAGCTTAGAAGAACATTTTTTATGAAGCTTTCCAAAAAAATGTTGATAAAAAGCGGGGGAGTAGACAACCTGAGATAAGTTGGGATTCGTTTGTTGGTAATACCGATCGAAAGTTGAGTAGTAAGCAGTCAAATCCTGAGTGATCTGGCAAAAATAATTCTTATTAACTGGTTTAATTTGTGGATAAAAGTCATTTGTAGTTTTGGTTAAAAGATTATCTCCTGCTTGATAAAATTCCGCTTGGATAGCCATCCATTTAGGATTTTGAAAATAGAGTCGCTGACGTATATATCGACAAATTTTTGGATCTGATTTTACCAAAAAACTTTGAACGGTTTGCTGTTTAAAAGGAAAACGTAGGACTTCCAACAAATTTCCCTTACCAAATAGAAATTCTTTTGTTTTGTATTGAGCATGACCATGTAAATCTTCATGAATCAGATATTTTAGACGCAGAGCCCTTTTCTCTAAATCTAATTCCCAAAGGTAAAAACCTAAATTTTGACTAAAATACAAAAAATCTTTTTGTAAAGGTGTCAAAGAGTGTTTGAGCCAGAGATTTTCTCCTAAAAGCCAAAGGACTTGGTAGCCGTGTTTCCGATAAGCAAGCGTCCGCTCCATCAGGCGTTTTGCTGATAAAGAACTACACTGCACTTCTAAAGCCAATCTCTCATTTACCAAAAGATCTGCTATTTGCTGAAGGGCAGAAAGCGGGCTTTCAATCTCGATCTGCGTACAATCAGATTTCTTTCCCCAACGATAAAGGGCCGCTTTAAGCTCCAAGTGCTCCATACTCTCATTTTCTGTATAACCCTTGCAATTTCCTAAACTAACATGAGCAAAGTGAGCTCGCATGACTCTCCCTTTTTTCAAGCGAACTGGAGTCATGCAAACTGGACAAGAAAAACTTCCCGATATAGCGTCTTTCTCTAGTAGATTAACTAAATTCCCCCTATCATCACGTGCAGTCAGCATTCCAAAAATCTCCTAAATCTCTTTCCTTACTAATTCGTAAAAAAAGAGAAATCTTTCTGATTTCTCTTTTTCTATCACATATTTTCTTCTGCAACTAATTTCTTATCATAAGCACGAATAAATGGGAAATAAACAAAGAAGGCGGCAAAGGCACAAACTAGAGCGAGTAGAACTGCTCGTAAGTCTGCTGTCCCTAGGAAAGCACCAATTCCAACTGGTGTTGGCCATGGAACTTGGGCAATAACAGGCCTGATTAATTGCAATTGATTGACTATATAATAAATTGTCGCAGTTACCATTGGAGCAGTAATAAACGGAATGGCTAGAGCCGGATTATAAATAATTGGCAAACCAAAAATTAGAGGCTCATTGATGTTAAAAAGTGCTGGTACAACAGAAGCACGTCCAATAGCTTTTAGTTGCTCGGACTTAGCAGCAAAGGCAATATAGATACATAGTCCAAGGGTCGCACCTGAACCACCCGCGATAACAAACATATTTGAGAACTCACCTGCAACAGCAGCATGAGTTGTCCCAGCTGCATTGGTTACCATATTTGCAAGAGCAATTGGGTTTACAAAAGCGAAAACAATATTAGCACCGTGAATACCGACAATCCAGAGAAGTTGAGTCAACAGGTAGATAATCATAATACCGCCCCATGAATTGGTCAAACCTCCAACAAAACCAAACGGAATGGCAATAACTTTGAAAATATCTGTTCCAAAGACAACTAAAATACCATTAATCAAAATAACTGTAAAGGCTACAACGAAACCTGGAATCAAAGCTGAGAACCCGCGTGAAACTCCTTCTGGCACTGAATCAGGCATTTTAATAATCCAATTACGTTTTACACACATACGATAGAGGAGAACTGTCACAATCGCCATGATTATAGCTGTAAAAATCCCCGTCGTTCCAAAACGTGACGGCCCATTGCTTATTGCCCAGCCATCTGCAATGACACTACCTTCTTTGAGGCTAGAAAGTGCTGACATTGCACCCTCATCAAAAATAATTTGAGGTACAGTCATGACAAAAGCCATGAGAGAAAGTAAGGCACCGTTAAGCGGGTTAAGATTAAGCCCTTCTTCTTCAGCATAAATTTTAGTCAACTCATAAGCAAGAGAAATAACAAAGTAGAGTGACAAAACACCCATGGTCGCATAATTAGCTACCATGTAAAGAGCAGTAAACTTATCAAAAGATGCTGCAAAAATATCTGCGACAATTGGCCAAAATGAAAACGCCTGAGGCAAGATACTAAATACTAAAAACATTGACCCGACGATGGTAAATGGCACAGCTGCCATCCCTGCTGCGGTAATAGCTCGCACAACCTTGAATTGTGCTAATTTCCCCATTGGACCCATGACATGATTTTCAAGAAATCCAAAAAATCCTCCTTGTTGTTCTTCCATAAGAAAACCTCCTTAATGTATTAGGCTAAAAATTTTAGTTTCATATTAGTTTATAATAGATAGTGGTTGTTCCCGATTTTAATGAAGCTGCTGACCAAGCATAGCTTGATAACGTTTATAAGCTCGATCCGCATGATGTGTAATTTTGTCCAGCCGTTTGAGATTAAGCAAACACAGAGCAGCTCCCAACAAAAGCATACCGGCAACAAAAAGTTGTGCAGCTTGCTTATTTGCAAAAATAGGGAAAATCACTGTAAACTGTTGAGCGATAGCTATGAGACTGAGACAAACAAATTGAGAAAGCAACTGGAAAATAAATACCCTTTTTGTCCATTTGAGATTAGGTTCATCGTTGTTACCATAAAGACGAAACTGTTCGGCACTAGCTAAAATAGTAAAAACTAATAATATTGCTGGCATTATCATATAAAGTGATGGCTGAATGAATTGAATGATCAGCCAATAAAGATTAGTAAAAAAGAACAAAGCCAGACTGTAGCGAAAAAGTAAATAACGGTTGAACAGAGTATTTTTTAAAGCTGCTTTCTGCCTCTGAACTTCTAATTCTCGTTTTTCAGTTTTAGTCATCTATTTTCCCACTTTCTTGTACAATTCTAACATCTCAAGTGCTACCTCACGTAAAGTCATGGTCGTCATGAGATGATCCTGAGCATGTACCATAATAATTTCAATTTTGATCTCAACTCCACTGGCATAATCCTGCAACAGTTTTGTTTGGGCGTGATGCGCAAGAAGCAGATTGTCATTGGCAGACTCAAGCTTTGCTGCTGCTGCTTCAAAATCTCCTTCACGCATGAGCCCAAAAGCTTCGTGAACCTCGGTACGTGCCGTTCCACTGTGAAGAATAATCTCAAACGCTGCTACTTGTAATTCTTCCGGATTCATACATTTCTCCCTTCGTGATTTCTTAATCATAATTTTTGGATTAATCTATGCTTAGTTTTAAATTTTTAAAAATAAGTTTTTAAATTCTTCAAATGTTGTGCATTTGAGCATCTTTTCCTGCAAGTCTACCCGATCCAGCAAATCTACAATTTTACTGGTCAGCTGTGCCAATTCCTCATTTCCATAAATTGAAGGTGATGGCAAGAAAATAAAACGAATAGCCGGATACTCTTTACTCCAAGTTAATCCTTCCGGAATTATAGCTACGGCAATTCGATGGTATTTCCCAAAAGGTCTAATAGGATGAGGTACAGCAATACTATCTGAAAAGACAATATTACTTAACTGCTCACGTTGATTGATGAGTTCCTGCATCGTAGTCTGAAAACCAGGTTCTTCTCCAACACTCAAACGTTCAAGGAGCTCTGCCATAACCTGCTCACGATTATTGTTAGATGTTACAAACCAACAGTCAGGTGAAAAATAATCATCGAAAGCTATTTCTTTCTTATCTGTATTTTTCAACTGTATGCTATTTTTTGAATGTGCCCGACTGAACTGAATAATTTTTAAGTCTTGCTTAACTGTTTCGATTTCATCTTCATTGAGAAAAATGCTGACTGTCCGAACAGGAACACTAAAAACTAAATTAGACAAGTCAATAGAAGAAATAATGTAATCAATTCCTGTTAAGCTCTTATCATTCAAATCATAATACCCAATAACATCTATCACTTGAACCAGATGCCCTAACTCGTGCGTTACCCGATGCTTCAGCATTTGTGCACTACCAAAACCAGTAGCGCAGATAACAAGGACATTTATCTTGTGACTTTCTTTAAGTCGTTCAAGCGCTGCCATAAAGTGCAGTGCTACATAAGCAATCTCATCATCTGAAAGAGCTACCCTTGAAAAGATATCCATTGTTTTCAATACGTCCTGAGTCATGCGAAAAGCAGCTGAATAATGAGATTGAATTTCTTCTCTCAGTGGATTATCCAGATGGACATGATTTTGCAGACGTAAATAAAGTGTAGAGAGGTGAGTAACCAGCCCTTCAACTAGTTGAAAATCCTTATAAAAACCATACTCTGAGATAACCTCATGGTGAGTTAAAATATCTAGCAATTCCTCACGAATTCGCTTTTCTTGTTTCTTCATTTCCCCATGGTTGTAAGATTTTGACAGAAGGTGAAGACTGATATAATCAATCTCCTCAATAGGAAATGTCAGTTTAGCCACATTCTCTACTCGTTTCATAATGGCTTCAGCCACTTGGCGTTCTTGTGGATAATCCTTAGATGATAATTCCTCAATGGGCGCTAGCTGGAATCCCTCTGCTAGACGCTTAACTGCTAAAGCGATATGGATAACCAGATTTTGGATCATAAAGTCTGACAACTTGAGGTGACCTTCACGACATTCATCAAGAACAATCCTAGTTATTTCCTCAAGGCCAATTTTCTGATCGAAAATATTGATATCCATATAATTATGAAAGCTCTTAAAGAAACGCTCATCAAAGAAGTAGTCCATAATAAAACGCCGTTTTTGCCGCTCACTTCCAATAATATAAATTCCCTTATGAGGTCTGCTTTCTATTAATAAACCATAAGGAGATAAGATCTTACGAATCTTTTTTAAATCTGCTGACAAAGTCGAACGACTAACAAAGAGCTCCTCTGCCAAATCATCAAAGTAAACTTCCTCCTGTTCAAAAAGCAATTTGTTCAGTAAATAATTATGACGATCATCAATACTAGATACAGGCACTCCATCATCTAACAAATGTTCCTGACGAAGAAAAGTTTGATAGCAACTACGATCGTAAATCGCTAACTGGTAACCACATCCCTGTTTAGCAATAATTTCCCAACCTACTTGCTCCTTGTCCAAGTCCATGAGATATTTCAGATACGTACGTGCTGTGCGATCCGAAAAATTCAATGCTGTTGCAATTTCCTTGCTAGTTTGAAACACCTTCTCATGATCCATGAGGTAGCGAAAGATTAACTTTTCCTTAGCTTGTAGCATCACATCCTCCAAAAGTTTTCTTTCTTCTAGTCTACCTTATTCTACTAATTTATTAGATATTTTCTAGGATTAAATTAGCCATTTTTTCAATTCCCATTGGAATTGGGATATAGGCTTGCGGTGGAATTTGTACGATTGGCTTCCCAACCTTAGCTGCTGCCTCTTCAAATTGTTTGAAATACATTTTTGTTTGAGGGCTGATGAGATAGAGGTCAAATTCAGCAGCGGCGATTGCCTTGCCTCCTTCGGTCGCACTAATCGCATCTACCTCAACTTCTTGCCCCTTATTTTTAAGAAATTCTGTTGTTTTCTTTGCCATAAGAGAAGATGACATCCCTGCAGCACAAATAATTAATGCTTTTTTCATTTTTTACGCTCCTTAATTAGATAGCAAAGGCCTATTGATCATATGATTTTAGCCTGAGTTACATTTGTTTTGATAAGTCTAGTATAAAAGAAAGCGCATTCAAACTCCATAGAGGAAATTGCCTTAATGATACGGAAAAATTTGGTTAATTAAAAAATATAGAAAAAAGGCTAAAAAGGAAATTCTAGCCTCTGAATTTTGTTTGAGCTATGTATGCATACAGTACAGGAATTGCTTATTTATATTTCACAAGTTCAATATTCCACACTTTCTTTTTTCAAATTATTCGTTGAATAACTTGAAGATAAGTTCACTTAACTAGTTCCTCATTTTGGTACAAACGTTGCCTTATTAGTATTCTTATATAGCTCCACTAGACTGTTGAAAAAGCTCCATATGGCTAACCTTGTATTCATTTAGTCGGATTTTTATCATTTCTAGTTTATTTATAACGCAATTTATAGATTAAAATGATTCCTGATAAAACAAAAGAAATACTGTTTGCCACAATCAATGGTAAATCATCAATATGAATGCCATGAGCCAACCAAAGAGCAATCCCTGTTACCTGCATCAAATACATACCTAAAGCAATGGATTCTGTATCTTTTGTTTTTATAATTTTGATAACCTGTGGCAAAAATGCAAAGGTTGTTAAAACAGCTGCAATCGTTCCAATCATAGCCACCCCTAATCTACACTGCCACCGTTACTAGCAATGACTTCCTTGTACCAAGCATAGGATTTTTTAGGTGAACGCGCGTAGCTACCCTTGCCCTCATCATCCTTGTCCACATAGATAAAGCCATAGCGCTTGCGCATCTCGCCAGTTCCCGCAGAAACCAAGTCAATACAGCCCCAAGGCGTGTAGCCCATTAGGTCAACACCGTCCTCAACCACTGCTTTTTTCATCTCAGAGATGTGAGCGCTCAGATAATCAATCCGATAATCGTCGTGCACCATGCCGTCAGCCTCTACTTGGTCAATAGCTCCAAAGCCATTTTCCACGATGAAAAGCGGTAGATGATAATGGTCAGTAAACCAGTTAAGGGCATAGCGAAGCCCTTCTGGGTCAATCTGCCAATCCCATTCGGAAGCCTCCACATAGCGGTTTTTAACCAAGTCTTCCGTTTCCAGATAATCAAAATAAGGATTGTTTTCTCGGTGCGCATCAATGGCAAAAGACATATAGTAGCTAAAGCCGATATAGTCCACACAGCCCGCCAGCAAATCAGCCTGGTCTTGCTCGGTAAAATCAATCTCAATTCCCTTGCGCTCCCAATACTTTAAAATATGTGCTGGATACTTGCCAAAAACATGCACATCCGCAAAATAATACCGTTTTTGCATGGCTTTCATAGCCATGAAGACATCCTTGGGCTTACAGGTCGCGGGATAAATCGGACACATCGCAATCATACAGCCGATTTGAAAATCTGGATTGATTGCGTGCCCAATCTTGACCGCGCGGCTGCTCGCCACCAGCTCGTAATGGGCAGCCTGATACATAATCGCTTCGCGGTCATCGCCTTCTTTGTAAACAATCCCCGAATTGGTAAAAGGAGCAAAATCTTCTTGAAAGTTGGCTTGGTTGTTGATTTCATTGAAGGTCATCCAGTACTTGACCTTGTCTTTATAGCGTTTGAAAACCACCTCGGCAAAGCGCACAAAGAAATCAATCATTTGTCGATTTTTCCAGCCGCCATATTCGGTCACCAAGTGATAAGGCATTTCAAAGTGGGACAGAGTGACCACCGGCTCAATGCCATGCTTCAAGCATTCATCAAACAAATCATCGTAAAACTGCAAGCCTGCTTCGTTGGGCTCCGCCTCATCTCCCTTAGGAAAAATCCGCGTCCAAGCAATGGACGTCCGAAAACACTTAAAGCCCATATCTGCAAACAGAGCGATGTCTTCCTTATAACGATGATAAAAATCAATGGCTTCGTGATTGGGATAATATTTGCCCTCAACGACACCTGCCGTAATCTCACGTGGAACACCATGGCGAGCAGCTGTCATCACATCAGCAACACTGATGCCCTTGCCGCCCTCTTGCCAGCCACCTTCCAGCTGATGAGCCGCCACAGCTCCGCCCCATAAAAATCCGTCCTTAAAAGTTGACATATCACATTCCTCCAGTATTTTGTTAAGTTTATTTTAAATCGCTTTCAAGAAAGTTTAAATAGGAAAATTTGCCGTATGAATACGGAAAAAATAAATGTTTCTTTTACTATTTTTCTTTTGACCGTATTTTTTAAAAGTTCTATAATGTTTCCAGAAGGAGGAACTTTCTATGATAATCGGTTATTTTATCTTATCCTTTATTGGTCTTGTTTTTCTCGTTACAGGAATTACTATGCTTTACTGGAAATTGAGCCTTGTATTAAAGTCTAACATTATAAAGCGGCAAAATAAGATTTTCACCATTATCCGTTTTTATCATTTAGAAAAGGAACCCGACTTGCTGGAAAATCCAGAACTCCAACAATTAGGCTCTTGGGAATACAGTCCCGAAGGACATTATTGGAAGGGCTATGCTAAAATTTCTAAGGAAGCGCTGCGAGCAAAACTCATGACAGACTACCAACTTAGCCCGGCACAAGTCATTGTCACTGTGCCTGAAGAAATGAAAATGGCCTCTGCACAATGTTTTGATGCAGACAAAAGAGCCTGGGACAAAATAATTCTCAGCCACAAAAAAAGCTAGAGCTTCCCAATTGCGGAACTCTAGCTTTTTAATTTTGAGTCGTTCTCTTATTGTATTTTAGGAGGTTATTGGCCATAAGTACCAATCCCATGTCAATTCTCACTTGACGCTTCCCTCTCAGATTACATCTCTTGTAACCCAAACAAGCCTTTATCTGCCCAAAGACAGGTTCCACATCAATCTTGCGTTGAGCGAAAATCTGTCTACCTTGGGGAGATAAAAGCGCCTGA
>NZ_KB904393.1 GCF_000380065.1 Streptococcus massiliensis DSM 18628
CTTAAACTCAGGTGAATACCTTGTAAAGCGACTCCCTTTTTTAGCCATAACAAAAGAACCTCCTTATAGAACAGTAGCATACATGTTTTATACTGTCCATTATAAGCGGTTCTTTTCATAAGCCTATCCCAGCTTTTTTCATCGACAGATTGACGGAGGAAAATGGCAAGAAAACGAACGGAAAACGCAAGTCTGACCAGGACTGGCTACAAAAAAATCATGCATATCGCCCTGCCAGCCATGGCGGAGAATTTTCTGCAAATGCTCATGAATATGGTGGACAGCTACTTGGTAGCAAGTCTGGGTTTGGTTGCCATATCGGGCGTTTCGGTCGCGGGCAATATCATCACCATTTATCAAGCGATTTTTATTGCGCTGGGGGCGGCTATTTCTAGCTTGATTTCTAAGGCTTTGGGGCAAGGAGACCAAGACTCGCTTGCTTACCATGCGACCGAATCGCTCAAACTGACTCTTCTTTTGAGCCTTGTTTTGGGCTTGATTTCCCTTTTTTGGGGGCGGGAGTTGTTAGGTTTATTGGGAACGGAAGCCGCCGTCGCTCAGGCGGGCGGACTTTTTCTGTCCCTAGTCGGCGGAACGATTATCTTTTTAGGCATGATGACAACTCTGGGTGCTCTGGTGCGGGTGACGCACAATCCTCGCATACCTATGTATGTCAGCCTTCTGACCAATATCCTCAACATTATTTTTTCTAGTCTCGCCATTTTTCTTTTTCATTGGGGCATCGTCGGCGTGGCTCTGGGAACGATTTTGGCGAGGCTGGTTGGGGTTATCTTGCTCTGGCGCGAGTTGACGCTCCCCTTTGCCAAATGGACTTGGTCGCTGGATAAGGAGTTGCTGAAATTATCCTTGCCGGCAGCGGGAGAGCGGCTCATGATGCGGGCGGGTGACGTGGTTATCATCGCTATGGTTGTTCAATTCGGGACGGACGTCGTGGCAGGAAATGCTATCGGCGAAGTGCTCAGTCAGTTTGATTTGGTGCCCAGCTTTGGTGTGGCGACAGCCACCGTCATGCTGGTTGCTCATGCTTTTGGGCAGAACGATTGGCAGACGATTCGTCAGCTGACACGGCAAAGTTACTATCTGGCTTTCGTCTCCATGCTACCTTTGGCGCTTGCTGTCTTTCTTTTTGGGCAGCCATTGACCCTACTTTTTACGGATAATAGCGGAGCGGTTACTGCTAGCTTGTCGGTCATCCTCTTTTCGCTCTTGGGAGTGCCGATGACAGCTGGGACACTTATTTATACAGCGCTTTGGCAAGGCTTGGGTAATGCCAAGTTGCCCTTTTACGCAACAACGATTGGCATGTGGCTCATTCGGATTGTGCTGGGCTATCTTTTGGGCGTGACGCTAGGGCTGGGCTTACCCGGTGTCTGGACCGGAACCTTGGTTGACAATGGCTTTCGCTGGCTCTTTTTACAAAGATTATATAGTAGAAAAATGAAAAAATTGAATGGGACATTAGACGAGGAGAAAACATGACCACGACTTTTATTTGGGATTTGGACGGTACCTTGATTGACTCTTATGGCACGATTTTAAATAGTCTGGAGACGGCCTACGCAGCCTTTGACCTGCCTTTTGAACGTGAGAAAATCCAGCCTTATATCTTGCAGACATCTGTCGGGCAGTTGTTTAAGGACATCAAGGCGGAGAAAGGGCTTGATTTGCAGCCTATTTATGCGGAGAGTTTAGAGACCCGCAATCATGAAATTGAGATTTTAGACGGGGCAGAGGAAATTCTCGCTTGGGCACAGGCGAGAGGGATTGAGCAATTTATCTACACCCACAAGGGGGACAATGCTTTTGTGCTGTTGGAGGACTTGGGACTGCAGGGCTATTTTAGGGAAATTCTGACGGCTGACCGAGGTCTCAAACGCAAGCCTCATCCAGAGGGTGTGGATTATTTGGTGGATAAATACCAGCTCAAGCGCGAAACTTGCTACTATATTGGTGACCGGCCGCTGGATGTTGATGTCGCTATTAACAGTGGCATTCAAAGTATCAACTTTTGCGACTACAAGCCAGCTTACAATCAAAAAATTGAACATTTAAAAGATATTAAAAATTTATTTTAAAAGTCAAAAAATTTAAGTTAAATTTAAGGTGAGGATTATATACTACGCTTACAAGTTAAGAAGAACTTAATTTGTACTCCTAAAACTTTTTCTTTTTCATAATAATCTCCCTATAAGACTCGTCAAATTTGACGAGTTTTTTTATTGCTTAAGATTTTAGTAAAATAAAAAACTGAGTCTGGACTCAGATTAAGATTCCTTCGAAGTGGTCTAGCTCATGCTGGCAGATTTGGGCGGGAAAGTCAGTTAAAGGAATTACCTGTTCTTGCCAGTTGCGGTCACGATACTAAGCGGTAATATTTTGATAGCGTTTTGTCGAACGGATTTCTATAAGCGACAGGCAACTTTCTTCCATTCGATAGATGCCTGATTTTCTGATGATTTTTAGATTGAACATGACTAGGCTAGTAAAGCCAAGATCAATGATAATCACTCGTTTGTGACTGCCAATCATGTTTACCGCTATTCCAACACAATGCTCTTTGTGAGCCATAGGTGTGTCTGACAGGTATTGTGCTAGATAAAGGTCATTGGGTGTAGTTAACTCAGACGGAACTTGCAAAAAGCTTTCATTTTTGATCTTGGTGATCATTGCTTTCTCCTTTTGCTCCATTGTATCCTATTTTTAAAAAATAAGGTATAATAATAGGTGAGACTATTGAAAAGAGTGGTAAAGGTATGAAGAAAAATATTTTGTTGGCACTGATTCAAGGAATTGTCATTTTTATAATTGCGGGGGTATTATGTATGGGCATAAAAGGTGATTTTTTCTACCAATATCTTGCTCCAATTTTTGGCTTGCTGGCGGCTCTGCTGCGTTTTATATCAGCTTCTATTTTTAGTGTTTTGAGTCTTATTCATGATAAAAATTCGTCCAAATAGACGCTTTTTTTCTGTAGACAATTTGCCCTTAGATAATCAGACTTTCCTAAAATTCCTGAGATTTTTACGCTTATTTATGATAAAATAGTAACAGAATTTTTAAAATGTTGGAGTGAAATATGAAACGTTCTATGTATGCTGGTCGTGTTCGAGCGGAGCACGTCGGCCAAGAGATTACCTTGAAAGGCTGGGTGGCTCGTCGTCGTGACTTGGGTGGCTTGATTTTCATTGATTTGCGTGACCGTGAGGGAATTATGCAGTTGGTCATCAATCCCGAGCTGGTCAGTCAGGAAGTGATGACGCTGGGAGAAAGTCTCCGCAGCGAGTATGTCATCGAAGTGACGGGAAAGGTCGAGGCGCGCGAGCAGGAAAATAACAAACTTGCTACTGGTCAGGTGGAATTGCAAGTAGCAGAGCTGACCATTCTCAACACGGCCAAGACCACACCTTTTGAAATTAAGGACGGCATTGAAGTGAGCGACGATACGCGCTTGCGCTACCGTTATCTGGACTTGCGTCGCCCAGAGATGCTAGAAAATCTCAAGCTGCGCGCTAAGATCACTCACAGCATTCGTACTTACTTGGACGAGCTGGAGTTTCTGGATGTGGAGACACCTTTCTTGAGCAAGTCAACGCCGGAAGGGGCGCGTGACTATCTGGTGCCTAGTCGGGTCAATAAAGGTCACTTTTACGCCCTGCCGCAGAGCCCACAGATTACCAAACAGCTCCTTATGAATGCTGGTTTTGACCGCTATTATCAGATTGTCAAATGTTTCCGTGATGAAGATTTACGGGGGGATCGTCAGCCTGAATTTACGCAAGTAGACTTAGAGACTTCTTTCCTTAGTGAACAGGAAATTCAAGATATTACAGAGGGCTTGCTGGCGCGTGTCATGAAGGAAACCAATGGAATAGACCTTTCTCTTCCATTTCCAAGAATGGCTTATGACCATGCCATGAACTTCTATGGTAGCGACAAACCAGATACCCGCTTTGAGATGCTTTTACAGGACTTGACAGTACTTGTCAAGGACAGCGACTTCAAAGTATTCGCTCAAGCGCCTGTAGTGAAAGCGATTGTGGTCAAAAATGCCGCCGATAAATATTCGCGCAAAGACATCGATAAATTGACAGAGCAGGCAAAGCAATATGGTGCCAAAGGCTTGGCTTGGCTGAAATTCGTTGACGGAGAGCTGACTGGACCAATCGCTAAGTTCTTGACAAACTTGTCAAGTAAGTTGACAAAGACTTTACAGCTGGGAAACAATGATTTGGTGCTTTTCGTCGCAGATCGTCTCGAAGTTGCTAATGCAACTTTAGGGGCATTACGTGTGCGTTTAGCCAAAGAACTTGATTTGATTGATAAGGCAACATTCAACTTTCTCTGGGTGGTTGACTGGCCTATGTTTGAGTGGTCAGAAGAGGAAAATCGCTATATGAGCGCTCATCATCCATTCACGCTGCCGCAAGAAGATTCTGCTCATGAGCTAGAGGGAGACCTCAGCAAGGTTCGCGCCGTTGCTTATGATATTGTTCTCAATGGTTATGAGCTGGGCGGCGGTAGTCTGCGGATTAACCAAAGAGACTTGCAGGAGCGGATGTTTACTGCGCTGGGCTTTAGCAAGGAAGAAGCCAAGGAACAGTTTGGCTTTCTCCTAGAAGCTATGGACTATGGTTTCCCACCGCACGGTGGTTTGGCTCTGGGCTTAGACCGCTTGGTGATGCTGCTGGCTGGGCAGGATAATATTCGTGAAGTGATCGCCTTTCCTAAAAATAATAAGGCAAGCGATCCGATGACTCAGGCTCCAAGTTTGGTTGCGGATAAACAGTTAGAGGAATTGAACCTACAAATAAAGAGTTATGAAAAAGACTAAATTTTATCGACGACTGCGCTATTTTCTACACAAGCTGGCGCGTGAGTTTAAACTACTCACCGTCGTCAAAAGCATTTCTCGTGAAAAATACGATGAGAAAATCTCGGCTTCGATTGTTTACGGCTTTTTATCAGCTGTAGCGGTCAATTTCTTCTTTCAACCGGGGCATGTTTATTCTAGTGGGGCGACAGGTTTGGCGCAGATTTTAACTGCGCTTAGCCAGCGATTTGTTGGCTTCACCATTCCGGTGTCTGTGACCTTTTATGCTATCAATATTCCGCTGATGATCTTGGCTTGGAGAAAGATTGGGCATAAGTTTACTGTTTTTACCTTTATAACAGTAACGATGAGCTCCTTGTTTATCCAGCTTTTGCCCGAGGTTGTCCTGACGAAGGACCCTATCATTAATGCACTTTTTGGTGGTGTAGTGATGGGAATGGGGATTGGTTACGCCCTCAAATCCAATATTTCTAGTGGTGGAACGGATATTGTCAGTTTAACCATCCGAAAGAAAACAGGACGCGATGTGGGCAACATCTCTCTAGTGGTGAATGGTATTATTATGCTGATTGCTGGTCTTACCTTTGGCTGGACCTATGCCCTTTATTCGATGATTACCATTTTCGTTTCTAGCCGCGTAACGGACGCGGTTTTTACACGGCAAAAGAAGATGCAGGCTATGATTATTACTGGCAATCCTAGCTTGGTAATTGATAAAATCCATAAAAAATTACACCGTGGGGTGACAATTGTTAACGAAGCTGAAGGCACTTATAAGCACGAGAAAAAATCAGTTTTGATCACCATTATCACACGGGCAGAGTTTGCTGAATTTAAGCATATTATAAAAAGTAGCGACCCCTATGCTTTTGTCTCTGTTGCAGACAATGTTCATACCATCGGACGCTTTGTGGAAGATGATGCAGATTAAGTAAAAAAAGAGGCTGGGAATAATTTCCCAGCCTCTTTTTGCTTGGCTTTTGTGTAGGATGCGGTTGTCGCGTCAGAAGGTTTTAGATTTATCCTAAAATTACAAAAGTTTGCCCTTGTAAAACGATACGACCATCCTTTTGTTGTGGAATAGATGAAGAGAGAAGGATACTTTGTTCCCCTTCGTAATAAGGCAAACAAGTTGCATCTGATGCGAAATTAATCAGAATATCCAGATTTTCTTTCTCATTCTCCAAGTGGTAACAGAGAAGTCGATCATCGATCCAGTTAAGTCGGCAGTGTTTTTTGATTGTAGCAGCGCAGGTCAAACCTAAAATCGGATGTGCTTTCCGAAAGGCAATTAATTGCTTAACAAAGTCTAATTCTGAACCGTATTCAATAACACGCTTCCAGTCAAACTGATTAATTTTATCTGGACTATTGTAACTATTATCAATTAGATTTTTTGTCCGGAAAACTTCTTGCCCACTATGAATAAATGGAACCCCCTGAGCCAATAAAACCAAGTGGAGTGCTAGACGAGCTGCACGAATGCGTGCCTGTTCATCGATGCCTTTATTTTCAAGGGCAATGTAGTCAAAAACAGTCGCATTATCGTGGCACTCGGTGTAATTAATAGCTTGATGAGGTTGGCAAAAATGTTGTTCGCCGTAAGCTCCGACATTGGCGGTCAATACTTTTTCTATTTGATATTTGTTTGTTGGCTCAAAGACTAGATGTGGATGACTTAGATTTGATTTGATAGTGTTGCGGAAATCATCGCTGAAAAAGCCGATGTCAGGTAATTGGTTAGCATTATATTGATGTGCAAGAAGAGCATTGTCAAGTCCCGTTCCCATACACCAACCTTCGCCATAGAGGTAAATATTTGGATAGATAGCCTTGAGTTCTTTACTCAATTCATTGAGAGTTTGGCTGTCAAGAATACCCATGAGATCAAAACGGAAACCGTCCATACCGTAAAGGCGCACCCACTGCTTGATAGATTGCTTGATATAGCGGCGAATCATAGCTCGCTCACTGGCAATATCATTTCCGCAGAAGGTTCCATTGGTACGGTGACCATACATGTCATAGCGATAAGCATAGCCGGGTACGATTTTTTCAAAAGCATAAGTTTCAGCTACGTAGACATGATTGTAAACAACATCCATGATAACGCTAATATCTGCTTCGTGGTAACGGGCGATGGTTTCTTGTAATTCAGTGATACGACTGTAAGGATCGTCAGGTTGGCTAGAGTAAGATCCTTCAGGAACATTGTACTGAACAGGATCGTAGCCCCAATTATAAACCCAGGCAGGATGTTTTTCATCAACTGAGCCAAAGTCGTAGATTGGCATGAGTTGGACATGAGTCACCCCTAAGTTTTTAATGTAGTCTAAACCGATTTTTTTGCCATGAAATTCAGGGCTTTCTGTTAGACCAAGGAATTTCCCAGCCTGCTTAAAGCCAGCTTCTTTTTGCCAAGTAAAATCACGAACACTCATTTCATAGATGATTGCTTGGGTCATTGGTACTTGAGTGTTTGCTCGTTTGATTGCGGGAGTAATTTTTGAGCGGTCAATGACATAGCTGTCACCAGAATTAGCGGTAGAAGAGAGGGCGTAAGGATCGTGGACTTCGAGCCAGTTTCCGTTTACTTTGTGGAGATAGTGATAGCGAGCTTTTTCCCAATCACCAGTTAGCACAGTTTGCCAGACTCCACAGACTCCCTGTGTCATGGGATGAGTGATACTTTGCTTATCAGTCGTGATTTGTAGGAGCACTTCTTCAGAAACGGGAGCCCAGAATTTGAATTGTGTACTGTCAGGTTTGTAAAAGCTCCCCAAGTCTTCGCCATCATAGATAAAAGTTTCTTCAAAATCACTGCTGCGAACAACATTTCGATATTCAAGAGTTGTCTTGTTGCGATCTTGGTCGTAAATCCAGTAATGATCCCCTAACTGAATATGGCTAGTTTCTAATTGGTAAATGAATAGGTGGCTGTCCTGATAGACCTTAATAGGCGATAGAGGGAAAGCTTGTCCAGTTTTTTTGTTTTCAATAGTGAAGTTGACTTGACTATGGTCGTAGATTGATTCCAAAGTCAAAGTGATGAGATTCGTGTTATCTAGATAAGCACGAAAAGCGCGGAAAGTCATAAAATACTCCTAGTAATAAATTAATGGTTAGCGTTTGAACGCTCAATAAAATGATGAGGGATTAGTTGACGATAGCAGATATGATTGCCCTCTTTATAATCTTGGATAATTTTGATAATCGTGGTTACTGATACACGGCCCAATTCAAGGCTATTAATGTCAATATAACCGATAATATCTAACTTGGGATTGATAGAATCGAAAGTTAGAACGGGTGTGTTCAGCCCTTTTTCAGAAAGGAAATTGCAAACTCCGTCAGCTAAAAGGCTGTCAGTTGTCACGATGGCATCAGGAAGATTATTTTGCTTATAGAGTTGCTTGATAAAGGAATAACCATCCTCTGTTAAAAATTCCTGTGCAAAGTGAGTAATGCTCCGCTCAAGTGGCAGTCCAGCTTCCGTGATGGCTTTTTTGTAGCCCTCATAACGATCTTGCGTTACAAAGAGCTTTTTGGTTCCGCCTAAAAAGGCAATTTTTTTATAACCTTTTTTGATAAAGTAGGAAGTTGCATCCATTCCCGCTTGAGTGTTATCGTTATCCACCAGATTGATAAACGGTGATAACGATTTCCCCAAAATCAGAAAAGGGAACTGTTGCTCGGTAACGAGCTGCACGAGAGGATCATCTTCCTCAGCATAGAGAAAGATCAGTCCGTCAACACGCTGGCCAAAAACCATTTGAGAGAGCGCTTCAAGTCGTTCTGTCTTGTTCATTCCCGTTGCAATCTGAATCACATAATGCTGTTCAGAAGCTACCTGTGCAATCCCGCGTAGCACAGCGGGGAAGAAGGGATTTTGGTAAAAGGCGTCAGAGTCATCGGGCAAAACTAGACCGATGGTCTGAGTAGAATTACTAACGAGACTTCGAGCATTGAGATTGGGGTGATAGTTGAGGTCTTTCATTGCCTGCTGAACCCGTTTTTTGGTTTCTTCACTAATTGTGGATTTGTTTTGTACGACACGAGTGACTGTTGATGGAGATACACCCGCTAATTTTGCGACTTCTTTGATAGTAACACGCATTCCAGTTCTCCTGATAAAATTTACTATTTATTCTAGATAGTAAATGAGCTATTTACATTCCTATGGTTTTCTAACTTTTATACTTCCTTTATTCTCAGCGTCTCGATAATGTGTTTGGTAAAAGACAATCACTAAATAGAAGACAAAGAGGATGTTTTGGATAGTGATGACAGTGGTTAATGGTTGACCAAGGAGTCCAATGACAAAACTAATCAGTACAGGAAGACCCAGACAATTTAAAGTGAAATTCAGACATTCCTTGATAGTTTTAAAGGCAAAAAGTCGAGATTTTTTGGTCAGATAAAGGATAAAAGTTGCACCAATGGCTAAAATGAGAAAATTAATTCCCATAATAATCCCAGCTCCTAGCGTTAGGAAAAGACTGAGAATGATACGATTTTCTTGAAACCAGCTCCGAGAAATTGCCGCGGTCAGTTTTTTCTTGTTAGCCAGATCGGCTTGTTGAAAACCTCGGTAACTGATACTGACTAATTCCTTCTTCTGACGATAAATTTTTAGCTTTTTATCATCAAAGTAGAGTGTTAATCGCTTGTCAATATTGAGTGAATCTTGGTGCCCTAGAATAACTCTGCCTGCCTTACTATCTTGCACAGCATTTTTCCCATGATACTGAAAAGTATCAGCAGTCAGCTGACCTTGGGTAGCTAAATCAGTCATTACTTGATCTGTCAATGGTTCATAAACTCGTTCTACGAAGGTTTCCAAAGATTGGCTCTCACGAGAGGCAGACTGGATAGCAACTGGAATGAGTGAAAGTGATATTAAAAAGATGCTAGTAAAAATCATTTGAAACCAGCTCAAACGTTTGCGATTGGCAAACGCCTTGCGAAAAGGAAAGAGGCTGGAAAAGTAAGAAAAAGGATAAGGCAAGATGATTCTCCCCCTGTATGGATAATAAATTGTTCAAATTTATGAGTAAATTACTAAAAAAGTCTGTTTATTTGATGAAAACGTTTTACCTATATTATACACTATTTACGAGAAAAATGCTGCAATTTTTTGCATAGATGGTAACAAATGATATTAATCACAGTAGGATGTTACTTTGTAGAAAATCTTAGTAAAAAAGAAAAGGTGGGATAGGGTTTAACCCTTATCACCACCACTTGTAAGTCCAGAAACAAAGTTCTTTTGAAGGAAAAAGAAGAGAATACAGATTGGTAGGGCAATGAGGATTGCGCCTGCTGAGAAGTAGGCTACCTTTAAGTTTTTAACATTGCTGACAAAGGTCTGTAGCCCGACTGCTACTGTATAAACTTCTTTTTCCCGTAGGAGGAAGCTGGAGAGGATATAGTCTCCGAATGGTCCCATGAAAGCCCAAAGTGCTTGTACCGCAATCATGGGACGAACGAGAGGCAGTACAATTTGCCAGAAGCGGCGGAAGTGCCCTGCTCCGTCAAGCTTTGCAGATTCATCAAGCGAGATTGGCACAGTGTCAAAGTAGCCTTTCATAAGCCAAGCATTCATTGGAATACCGCCACCAACATAGAGTAAAATCAAGAACCAAGGTTGGTTAAGGGCGTTGAGCATGAGTGCCATAACGAAGAAGGCGGTTAAGGCAGCCATGGTTGGCACCATTTAGATGATAAGAAAGAAAATTAAACTTTGCTTACGTGCTAAGAAATTGTAACGACTATAGGCATAACCTGCTAGAGTTACGATAGAGGTTTGTACTATCATGGTAATCAAAGCGATAACCAGTGTATTCCAATACCAAGTTCCATAGAGTGTTTCTGTGAAAAGTCCTACGAAGTTATCAAAACTAAACTGAATTGGCTCTAGACGAAAAGCAACTACATTTCCTGATTTAAAGGCTGACATGACAGTGATGAGCAGCGGATAGAGGATAATAATTGAGAGACCAACCAAATAAGCGTAAGTCAATGTTTTTCCCATCCGGCGTTTGAATTTTACAGAGTTATTCATTATACATCCTCCATATCAAATGCGTGTAATTTCTTAAAGGCAACCATAGAAATACTAATGACGATGAGTGAGATAATCAAAGTCACAGCCGCCGCCATTGAGTATTGAGGTGCGTTACCTGTTGTCAAGCGATAAATCCATGAGATGAGGATATCAGTTGAGCCAGCTCCGCCTCCGACACTTCCCGGTCCACCGCCATTAAAGAGATAGATGATTGAGAAGTTGTTAAAGTTGAAGGTATATTGACTGATCAAAGTTGGCGCAGCCACAGCTAAAATCATCGGTAGAGTAATATTGCGGAATTTTTGCCAAGCATTAGCACCATCAATGTAAGCTGCTTCGTAGAGATCGTTAGGAATGGATTGAAGGATTCCCAGCGTAAGGACGTAAATATAAGGGAAGCCCAACCATCCTTGAATCATAATTAGAGCAATCTTAGTCCAAGTTGGGTCTGTTTTCCAAGGGATAAGTTGTCCATTGAGGAAAGGTAGCACCTTACCCAAAAGCGGAATGACCTGCGTATTGATAGCCCCGATAGAATCGTTGAACATGTTGCTAAAGGTCAGAATGGTGATGAAAGCAGGTACTGCCCAAGGCAGAAGGAAGATGACACCGAAAATTCGTTTTCCTTTGATAAATGGCTGGTTGGCAACGATTGCCGTGAAAATACCAATGACGATTTGAAGGGTTGACGCAGCAAGTGCCCAGATGATTGTCCAACCGAGGACAGAAGTAAAGGCAGCACGGAAGGTGCTTAATTGCCAAATGTTGGCAAAGTTAGTTACACCGACCCAGTCCAATAGCTTGTTTGGTGGTAGATGTTGAAAATCATAGTTCGTAAAAGCGATGAAGAGCGTGACCAATACAGGGAAAATAATCGCGCAAGTCATGGCAATGTAAGATGGAATGATAAGTAGATAAGGGAAACCATTTTCATAAATTCCTTTGATCATATCATTCCAAGTAGTTGGAACAGTGTGACCGCTATTCCAACGTTTGGCTATATCATAGGCATCTTTCAAATTTAGTCCGTAGAAGATAAGATAAACCACTACGATGATCAAATGAAAGGCGCCCCGAATCAGCATAAAAAGAGAATTATCCTGAAATGGTTGCTCACCTAAACTCACTAGACCAGCTAGTTCGCTAGAAGCAATCAAAGCAAAGTAGATCAGAAAAGCCACTGTGACGGCTAAAAAGATTCCACCTTTAACTTTTTGTTTGTTGTAGATCTGCCCCAGTCCAGGAATAAGCGAGAGGAGCAGCGCTTTTTTTGGATTTTGTTTAGTTGTCATAGAAAGTTCTCCCTTTAAAAAGCATGAGGTTGCAAATGTAAAGCAACCCCATGTTCCTGACTGCAAATAGATGTTCGCTCAAACTGAGAGATTATTTATTTCCGTATTTTTGGGCGATAGTATCTTTGATTAATTTCACAGCATCATCAGCTGCTTTTTTAGCATCGCTCTTGCCGCTAACTGTGTCAAAGAGCATTGTTTTTGCTGGATCCCAAACAGTTCCCATTTCAGAGATATTTGGCATTGGTTGAGCAGATGCAAATTGTTTTACAACGGCTGCAGTCAATTCGTCATTCTTACCAGTTGCATATTCACGAGCTTCTGTATTAGCAGGAACTTCATTTGTAGCGTCGTAGAATGCTTTTTGTTGTTCTGTTGATGTCAAGAAATCAATGAATTTTTGTGCTTCGCTAGCATGTTTTGCCCCAGCAGGGATGATCCAAGCTTTACCACCACCAAAGGCTTCATAGTTTTTACCGTTTGGTAGAGTTGGGATTGTTGTAACACCGTAGTTTACTTTGGCATCTTTAAGAGCAGATGCTTTCCATGGTCCATCAATAATTGCAGCTGTCTTACCAGTAGTAAATTGTGTTTGGATGAAGTTTGCAGATCCTTCAGTATCTTGCATACCTTTTGGCCATTGAGCATACCAAGTCTTAGCATATTCGAGTCCTTTGATAGAACCGTCGTTAGCCAAACCGATGTCTTTTGGATTTGTTCCTTTGTCGCCAAAGACATAACCACCATTACCAGCAAGAAGTCCGTAAGTGTAGTAGAAGTTTGTCCAGTCAGCTAAGAAAGCAGTGTTTTTACCTTCTTCACCTTGGAAAGCATACTTGCTGTCTTTTGCTAGGTTTTCAAGGTCTGCAAAAGTTTTAGGTGCTTCGCTGATGAGATCTTTATTGTAGTACATAACAAGTGTTTCGATAACAGCTGGTGCTCCGTAAACTTTGCCTTTGTTGGTTACCAAAGCTTTCGTTGTGTTATCGGCTTTTGAACTATCGGCAAGCTTCACTTCAGCCAATTGACCATCTGTACCAAGGCTACCTACGCGGTCGTATGGTGCCATCATGACATCAGGTGCTTTACCAGATTGGTTATCAAGAGAAAGATTATCCAAACCTTTTATCTGGTCGCCTGTCTTGATAGTGATTTTTTGACCGCTTTCTTTTTCATAAGCAGCAGCAGCTTTCTTCATAAAGTCTTTGTACTGTTCTTCAACATAGACAGTCATTTCTTTGCTGTCAGATGAGCCAGACTTAGAGCTTGATTTACTTCCACAAGCTACCAGCAAGAGGCTAGCTAGCCCGATGGTACCTAAAATTGCAGCGCTTTTCAACACTTGACGTTTCATGATTATTCCTCCTAAAGAATAAAAAAATTAGTTTTAGAAAACGTTTTAATGCAAACGATTTCTTGGCATGAATTAAGTATAGCACGAATTATTTTCTTTTGCAAGCGTTTTCTACTAAAAATTTTAAAAATTTTTAAGCTTCAAATGAAAAAATGTTGCTTTAATGTGGAAAATTGAAGAAAGGATACTTTATTCTGAAACTTATCAAAAAAAAATCCATAAAACCGCTTGCAAGAAATAGCAAAAACTGATATAATACAAATGAGCAAACGTTTTCACTGAAAACGAGGTTTATTTATTAAATTTTTGAGAGGTTACACAATGAAAGAACGTCAAAGTGGGGTGTTGATGCATATTTCCTCCTTGCCTAGCAAGTATGGTATTGGCTCTTTCGGTCAGTCTGCCTATGATTTTGTGGACTTTTTAGTACGCACTAAGCAGCGTTACTGGCAGATTTTGCCATTAGGAACAACCAGTTATGGTGATTCCCCTTACCAATCTTTTTCAGCATTTGCTGGGAATACAAACTTTATTGATTTTGATAGCTTATTAGCAGAAGGCTTGCTAGAGCAGCAAGATTTGGCTGGGCTGGACTTTGGGCAAGACCCGATAAAGGTGGATTATGCTAAGATTTTTAAGGCACGTCGCCCTGTTTTGGAACATGCTGTCAAACGCTTCCTAGCGCAGAAAGACTTGAGTGGCTACCAATCTTTCGTTCAAGAAAATGCCGCTTGGTTAGAAACTTTTGCAGAATATATGGCGATAAAGGAACACTTTAATCTAGTAACTTGGTTGAAGTGGCCAGATGAGAATATTAAATTGCGCAAACCAGAAGCATTAGCGCATTATCGTGAGACATTAGCAGATCAGCTAACTTATCATCGCGTGACTCAATATTTCTTCTTCAAACAGTGGCATGAACTTAAGGCTTATGCTAATAAGCACCATATTGAAATCGTAGGTGATATGCCAATCTATGTTGCTGCAGATAGCGCGGAAATGTGGTCACAGCCACACTATTTCAAGACTGACGAACAGGGCAATCCATCTGCTGTTGCTGGTTGTCCGCCAGATGCTTTTACTGCAGATGGTCAACTTTGGGGCAATCCGATTTACGATTGGCAGGCTATGGAAGCAGACGGCTACCGCTGGTGGATTGAGCGTCTGCGCGAAAGTTTCAAGATTTATGATGTAGTGCGAATTGATCATTTCCGTGGCTTTGAGTCTTACTGGGAAATTCCAGCTGATTCAAAGACGGCAGCTACCGGCGAGTGGGTCAAAGGTCCAGCTTATAAGCTCTTCAAGGCTGTCAAGGAAGAACTCGGTGATTTGAATATTATCGCTGAGGATTTGGGTTACATGACACCTGAAGTAGAAGCTTTCCGTGAGGAAACAGGCTTCCCAGGAATGAAGGTCATTCAATTTGCTTTTGATCCGGATCACGAGAGTATTGATAGCCCGCATACTGCGACTAATAATTCAGTAATGTACACAGGCACTCATGATAATAATACGATCATGGGCTGGTATCAAGGTGAAATTAATGATAAGCAGCGTGAATACATGGCGCGTTACACCAATCGCAAAGAATACGAAACGGTGCCTCACGCTATGTTGCGAACCATTTTTGCATCTGTCAGCTTTATGGCGATTGCTACTATGCAGGACCTGTTAGAACTAGATGGTTCTGCTCGCATGAATCTGCCATCTACTGTCGGTGGTAACTGGACTTGGCGTATGACAGCAGACCAGCTGACTCCTGAAGTTGAAGCAGAACTGCTTGATTTAACAAAAATCTACCGCCGAGAAAATAAATTTTTAAAAGAAGAAAAGGAAAAATAGAAAATCATGTTAACTTTAGAAACGTATGTACAAAATTTATATCAAAAATCATTGGCTGAAGCCAGCAATGAAGAACTTTATCTCGCTTTGCTTAATTACACAAAGGAAGCGAGCAGCAAAAAGCCAGTCAACACTTCCAAGAAAAAACTCTACTATATTTCAGCTGAGTTTCTAATTGGGAAGTTGCTGTCTAATAATCTGATTAACCTGGGGCTTTATGACAAGGTCAAAGAGGAACTAGCTCAGGCTGGCAAGGATTTGATTGAGGTGGAAGAGGTTGAGTTAGAGCCTTCTCTGGGAAATGGTGGCTTGGGACGTCTGGCAGCTTGTTTCCTTGACTCGATTGCAACGCTGGGGCTTAACGGTGACGGTGTCGGGCTCAATTATCACTTCGGGCTCTTCCAGCAAGTGCTCAAAAATAATCAGCAAACGACCATCCCGAACGCTTGGCTGACCGAGCAAAGCTGGCTGATCAAATCTAGCAAATCTTATCAAGTGCCTTTTGCTGATTTTACGCTGACTTCGACCCTTTATGACATCGATGTGCCGGGCTACAAGACCGAAAAGAAAAATCGCCTGCGCCTCTTTGACCTTGATTCGGTAGATGCGGGCCTTATCAAGAAAGGAATTGACTTTGATAAAACCGATATTGCTCGCAACTTGACTCTCTTCCTCTATCCAGATGATAGTGACCGTCAGGGAGAATTGCTGCGCATTTTCCAACAATACTTCATGGTCAGCAACGCTGCCCAGTTGATTTTGGACGAAGCGTTAGAAAAAGGAAGCGACTTGCACGACCTAGCGGACTATGCAGTCATTCAAATCAACGACACCCACCCATCTCTAGTCATTCCAGAAATGATTCGTCTCTTGACCGAGCGGGGGCTGGATTTGGACGAAGCGATTGCCATTGTCAAGAAAATGACAGCCTATACCAACCATACGATTTTGGCGGAGGCCTTGGAAAAATGGCCGCTTGACTTCCTTGAAGAAGTCGTGCCGCACTTGGTGCCAATCATCAAAGAATTAGACAAGCGCGTCAAGGAAACTTACAGTGACCCTGCCGTGCAAATCATCGATAAAGACGAGCGCGTGCATATGGCACACATGGATATTCACTACGGTTTTAGTGTCAATGGTGTCGCCGCCCTCCACACGGAAATTCTCAAGAATTCTGAACTCAAGGCCTTTTACGACATCTATCCTGAAAAGTTCAACAACAAGACCAACGGAATTACTTTCCGCCGCTGGCTCATGCACGCCAATCCAAGTCTGTCGCACTATTTGGATGAGTTGCTCGGCCGCACTTGGCACCACGATGCGAGCCAGCTCGAAGAGTTGCTTGACTTGTCTGGGAATGGCGCAGTTAAAGCGGAGCTTGAAAAAATCAAGGCTCACAACAAACGCAAACTTGCTCGCCATTTGAAAGAGCAGCAAGACATTGACATCAATCCAGACTCGATTTTCGATATTCAAATCAAGCGCCTGCACGAGTACAAGCGCCAACAGATGAATGCCCTCTATGTCATTCACAAATATCTGGACATCAAGGCAGGCAATATCCCAGCGCGTCCGATTACCGTCTTCTTCG
The DNA here is from genome assembly GCF_000380065.1 of Streptococcus massiliensis DSM 18628. Classification (GTDB taxonomy): domain Bacteria; phylum Bacillota; class Bacilli; order Lactobacillales; family Streptococcaceae; genus Streptococcus; species Streptococcus massiliensis. The sequence continues at coordinate 16,999 of NZ_KB904393.1, forward strand.
GCGGAAAGGCTGCGCCAGCCTATACTATTGCCCAAGACATCATCCACTTGATTTTGTGCCTGTCTGAAGTGATTGCTAAAGACCCTCAAGTGGCACCGCACTTGCAAGTTGTCATGGTGGAAAATTACAATGTCACGGCTGCAACCTTCCTCATCCCAGCCTGCGATATTTCCGAGCAGATTTCCCTGGCTTCTAAGGAAGCCTCAGGAACAGGCAATATGAAATTCATGCTCAATGGTGCTCTGACTTTGGGAACATCAGACGGTGCCAATGTCGAAATCCATGAGCTGGTTGGCGACGACAATATCTATATTTTCGGGGAAGACAGCGAGACGGTTATCAAGCACTATGAAAATGCAGACTATGTTTCTCGCGATTACTATGAGCGCGCAGCAATCAAACCGCTGGTGGACTTTATTGTTAGCGATGCGGTTAAGGCAGTTGGTGACAGCGAGCGTCTCGAACGCCTTTACAATGAACTGCTCAACAAAGACTGGTTTATGACCCTGCTTGATTTGGAGGATTATATTGTAACCAAAGAACGGATGCTTGCAGACTACGAAGACCGCGACAAATGGCTGGACAAAGTTCTAGTCAATATCGCCAAGGCAGGCTTCTTCTCAGCTGACCGCACCATTGCCCAGTACAATGAAGAAGTTTGGCATTTGGAAAAATAAGAAAAAGCGGCTCTTTGTCAACTGTAGTGGGTTGATGTCAGCTAAGATCTGGAGAGAACCGAATTGGTTCTCTCCTTTTTGATATTTAAAGCGATGAGAATTCTAGTTTTAAAGTTGTCAAAGTTCCGAAAGCCGAAAGCGTTGCGCTTGATAACCTTGATAAGGTTGTTAGTGGCCTCTAGCTTAGCATTTGAGTAGGGAAGTTCCAAAGCATTGATAATCTTGTCCCTCTCTTTCAAAAAAGTCTTAAAAACAGTCTGAAAGATAGGGTTTACAGAAGAAATT
>NZ_KB904394.1 GCF_000380065.1 Streptococcus massiliensis DSM 18628
ATCGAAGATACAATTTCTTCTGTAAACCCTATCTTTCAGACTGTTTTTAAGACTTTTTTGAAAGAGAGGGACAAGATTATCAATGCTTTGGAACTTCCCTACTCAAATGCTAAGCTAGAGGCCACTAACAACCTTATCAAGGTTATCAAGCGCAACGCTTTCGGCTTTCGGAACTTTGACAACTTTAAAACTAGAATTCTCATCGCTTTAAATATCAAAAAGGAGAGAACCAATTCGGTTCTCTCCAGATCTTAGCTGACATCAACCCACTACAGTTGACAAAGAGCCCATTATTGAAACAATTACATCCAGAAAGAAACACAGACATAGAAACAAAGACCAATGATAAAAAAAGAAAAAAGGTCAGTACTTCTGATAAGCCTGAAAAGGTGATAAGAGTTACTCCAGATACACAAGCTACAATATCGATGGATGATCTAGAAAAAGAAAACGGAGTATCTTATAGAGGGCCTCGTTTTCTAATTAGAGGGATTAATCAGATTACAGTTAAAGATTCAAATCAAAATTTAAAAGTTTATGGAAAGATTTTAAATGTTAGTTTGAAGCGGAATTTAGAGGCTATAATTATAGCAGAATTCCAAGGCTCACAATGTAGATTTGTATTACCGGAATCTTTTTTTACTAGTTCAAATATTTCTAATGACCAAATTAGAGATTATCTAGAGGAGTTGGGAGAATATGTTAAAGTAGATTCAAAAGATATTTATATCTGTGCAATGTGTCAATCTCATAAAATAAATATTGAGAAAATATATTTATATATATACGAGTATCTCTATTTAGATTTCGTATTTGAGGATAGGCAGACTAATGGGCTAACTAATTTGATAATCGCGATGAGGTGAAATAAGTAAAAAAATACTCTGATCTCCATATTCAGAGTATTTTTTAGCCTACAGCGGTCTTTTATTTGGCATGCCGGCTTTTCTGGGGTACTTGTTGGGGGTTTCTTTTTTCTTGACGACGACGGTCATGTAGCGCGGGTCGCCGTTGGGCAGCTCATAGCTGATATTGTCCTCGACCTTGCTAAAGAGGAGGTTGAGGGCGTTTTTGGCTTCCAGCAGCTCTTCTGGTGCATTGCTGGCTTTGAGGGCAAGGAGGTGACCTCCGACCTTCAGAAAAGGAATGGTCAGCTCCGCCAGCACCTGCATGCGCGCTACGGCGCGAGCTGTGACGATATCAAATTGGGCACGGAAAGCCTTGTCTTGGGCAAAATCCTCCGCACGCCCATGATAAAAATGCACCTTCTCCAAGCCCAATTCTTCCGCCAGAAGATTGAGAAAGTTGATGCGTTTGTTGAGCGAGTCAATAATGGTGACGTCTAGCTCTGGGAAAAGGATTTTCATAGGAAGGCTGGGAAAGCCCGCTCCTGCCCCAATATCAAGGACTTTGACGGTTTTATTTTTTATCAGCCCTTGCAAAATCGGCGCCAAGGAATCGTAAAAATGCTTGAGGTAAACCTCATTTTTTTCAGTAATGGCGGTCAGGTTGATTTTTTGGTTCCATTCGACCAGAAGTTGAAAATAGCGTTCAAATTGTGCTTTTTGCTGGTCGGTCAGGCTGAGTTTGTGTGTCTCTAAGGCTTGGTAAAATTCTTGAGGGGTCATAGGCTGTCCTTACTAGTAAATTCTTTTACTATTATAGCAAAAGTTTTGATATTTTGTAGGTTTGTTTTGTGTTCCTTTCTGTAGCTTAAAATTTCACATGGTAGAAGTCTATTTAAAGCTTTATTTAATAGCTAATTGATGTACTTTTGAATAGGAAAAATTTTTTAGCAGGTCAATAAAATATCGACTATTAAATATATTTGTTTCGTTCTTGCAATATTGTCACAATATTTTTACCACAGGGACAGATATTTTTGGTATAATACTCAGCGTGTACACTTGAGGTAAAAATTCTTATCTAAGTTTATCTGTAATAACTATCGGGGGTAAGTATGGTTATGATGAATCTCTTATTTTCAATCGATGATCGCTATGTGGAGCAGTTTAAGACGACGCTTTATTCTGTTTATCACAATTCTGGACAAGCAGATTTACACGTTTTTGTTTTACAGAAGAATGTTTTAAAGAAGCATAAAGAAATTGAAAGTTTTTGTCAAAAACTAGCAATTACCTACACACCACTGGTGATTGGGGAAAAGGATTTTGAAGATGCTCCGACTACAGATCGTTATCCTGAAACGATTTACTATCGTTTGTTGGCACATGAGTATCTGCCTGTAGATTTGAACCGTATCCTCTATTTAGATGCAGACATTTTATGTCTCAATGATATTAGGCCTCTTTATGAGCTGAACATGGGAGAAATGCTTTATGCTGCGGCTAGCCATGTTAAAAACGAAGGTGTGACAGACACGATCAATAAACTACGCTTACAAAACTTTGAGGCAGAAAGTTACTACAATTCTGGCGTACTTCTGATGAACTTACCAGCCATTCGTAAGTTAGTTAAGCGAAAAGACATTTTGAATTATATTGAACGTAACAGTCATATTCTTTTTCTCCCTGATCAGGATGTCCTAAATGCCCTTTATGGTCATTTTACGATTCAAGTAGCTGATGAGCTTTATAATTATGACGCGCGTTATGACATGCTCTATTACATGAGGGGGAAAGGTTCTTGGGATCTCGATTGGGTTATTGAACACACTGTTTTTCTACATTTTTGTGGGCGTGACAAACCTTGGTTAAAAGAATATCGTGGGCGTTACAGTGGTTTATACAAGCATTATCAACATTACTGTCGGAAATTGTAATGATTTGAAAAGTCCAAAGGAAGCTTATTTTGATCAATTTTCTTTAAAATTAGTTCAAATCTCCTTATTAATTAAGAACAAAAAGAAAAATTTTTGGTATAATAGTTGGCATGTATAGTCAAAATGAACAGGAATTGCAACTTCTCGGCGAAAAACTAGGTCGCTTGATGAAAAAACAAGATGTTTTGATTTTATCTGGTGATTTAGGTGTGGGGAAGACGACTTTTACCAAAGGACTTGCTAGAGGTCTTGGGATTAAGCAAATGATTAAAAGTCCGACTTATACGATTGTGCGTGAGTATGAGGGGCGTTTGCCACTCTACCATCTAGATGTTTATCGTATTGGTGAAGACCCAGATTCGATTGATTTGGATGATTTTCTCTTTGGCGTAGGCGTAACCGTGATCGAATGGGGCGAACTTCTAGGAGCAAGTCTACCTGACGATTATCTAGAAATAATCTTGACTAGAGAGCATGAGGGACGTACATTGACTTTTAAACCTCATGGTCTGCGAGCACAAAACTTGTTGGAGGAATTTCAACATGGCAGCACGTAAGTTAATGATAGGTGAAGCAGAACCTCAAAACGCACAAGACTTAGTTGACTTTTTGAATCAAGTCGGTTTAGAGAGTGATATGACCACGATTGATGAGGCGGGTATTTTAATGACAGTTGAGGAGATGACTCAGTTTATCAGTGTACAGGCTCAGTCAGAAAATCAACTCTATTTAGTCGCTTATCTCAGTGAAGAGCTTGTAGGAGTTCTTAGTATTACGGCTGACTATCGTGACCGCGTTCGTCATATAGGTGATCTCTTCATGGTAGTGAAAAAGACCTATTGGAATAATGGGCTAGGGGGCTTCTTGTTAGCTGAAGCCGTTCACTGGGCAGAAGAAAACCCTGTGCTTAAGCGACTTCAACTTAGTGTCCAAGTTCGTAATGAAAGTGCACTCCATCTTTATAAAAATTATGGCTTCGTCATTGAAGGAAAGCAAGAACGTGGAGCACGTTTAGACGATGGAAATTTGGTCCCGATTTATCTCATGGGCAAGTTACTAGATTAGGAAAATATTATGGTAAAAAAAATAATAAGTATGTTGCTAGGGCTCTTTTTGATAACCTTAGTAGGGGTGGGTGTATATGGCTTTACCATCTACCAGCAGTCCACTTCAGAATTATCTAAGACCTATAAAGGATTTGGAAATGAAAACAATGTCATTGATGCAACGCAGCCTTTGACCATTTTACTCATGGGAGTAGACACAGGATCTGGTTCGCGGACAGACCGTTGGGAAGGGAATAGTGACAGTATGATTTTACTGACTGTTAATCCTATTACCAAAGAAACCAGCATGATGAGTTTAGAACGTGATATTTTAACGAATATCGGCGGAAGTGGTGAGCAAACTCAAGCCAAGTTAAATGCTGCTTATGCTAATGGTGGTGCTAAATTGGCAATTTCTACCATTCAAGATTTAATGAATATCAATATTGACCGCTATGTTCTTATCAATATGGAAGGATTGGTACAATTAGTTGATGCTGTCGGTGGGATTGAGGTGGAAAATAAGTTTGATTTTCCTATCTCTATTTCAGAAAATGAGCCCGAGTACACGGCAACCGTTCCACCAGGCAAACATAAAATTAATGGGGATCAGGCTCTAGTTTATGCCCGAATGCGCTATGATGACCCAGAAGGAGATTATGGTCGTCAGAAACGCCAGCGAGAAGTGATTCAAAAGGTAGTCCAAAAAGTTTTAAGCCTGAATAGCGTAAGTCACTATCAGGCGATTCTCAAGGCCATTAGTAATAACATGCAAACGAATATTGATCTTTCTTCAGGAAGCATTCCCAAACTCTTGGGCTATCAGGATGCTTTTAAAAAAATCCGCAGTTATCAACTGCGTGGAGAAGATGCAACATTGGCAGATGGCGGCAGTTATCAGATTGTAACAGGTGAGCACTTGCTAAAAATGCAAAATACTCTGCGTAAGGCTTTAGGAAAAGATTCGCTAGATAGTTTGAAAACAAATGCAGTGCTTTATGAAGATTTATATGGCAATGGTGCATTTAGTAACTCGAGCACTTTTGATAGTTCAACAACTTCTAGAACAACAGATTATAGCACATCCTATAATAACCAACCGGCAGCCGATTATACAACGGGTTATAATGCTGTGACGCCAAACTAATTAATCTTTGAAAGTGCACAATCAAAAAGTGAGACTGGGCAAAAGTTCAGTCTCACTTTTTTATCAGAAATATTATAAAAGCATAAGTGGTTGATTGGTGACTTTGTTTATCTTTTAAGCGATGTACAGCTGACAACTGTATGGAGGTGGGAAAATGAATTTTCCCTTAGTTTAGTCGAGTTCTTTTCCGCCTCCTTTAAAAATTGCTTCTATATCTTCGTCTCTTAAGCCAATCAATGGATCAATTTGGCTATAGTTTTCCTCTGTTAAGATGTAGTCTTCTACGGACATGGTGCCGTTTTCTACGATTTCCTCTTTTGAAGGGAATCTTTCTTTCAGATAGGTTTTACGTATTGTGCCTGTATGTTTGGTTGCATAGTCAAAAGCAGCGAATTCACCCAAGAGGATTAGTTTACTTTTAGCGCGTGTCACGGCTGTATAGATAAGATTGCGCTGAAGCATACGGTGGCTACTGCTTGTAATCGGGAGAATAACCACGGGAAATTCGCTTCCTTGTGCTTTATGAATACTCATGGCATAGGCTAATCGTATCTTGTACCATTCGTTGCGGGGGCAGATTAACTCATTCTCATCGAATTGCAGTATCAGTTCATCTTGTTTGGATTCACTGTATTTGCTCGGGATTAGGTCGGTGATGATTCCTAAATCACCATTAAAGACATTATTTTCAGCATCATTGATGAGGTGGATAATCTTATCACCAACTTGGTAATGATTGTCTAAATTTTCAAAGCTTAATTGGTCTTTCTCGAGAGGATTCAGTAAGGTCTGCATCATTTGATTAATAGCATCAATTCCAGCAGCGCCTCTGTACATAGGAGCTAGAACTTGAATGTCGTAGGGGGCTATTCCATTGCGCAAGGCGGCTGAAACGATTTGTTCAATCAAGTGTGGGATGTGCTCGTTACGTGCTTCAAAATAAGAGCGATCAGGTTTTTTATCGGTAAAGTCAGCAGGTAAATGCCCTTGGCGAATATGATTTGCCAAGGTGACGATAGTGGAATCCTCGCTTTGGCGGTAAATGGTTGTCAGTCGAACTTGTGGGATGCCAGAGATTTTCAGTAAATCTGCTAGAACTTGTCCTGGCCCAACCGATGGAAGTTGATCCGCATCACCAACGATTAGCAGTTGTGTATTGCTGCTGATATTGCTTAGGAGCTGATTTGCAAGCCAAGTATCCACCATGGAAAACTCATCTACAATAATCAAGTCTGCATCTAAATAATCGCTCAGGTGGCTTGTGTCATCATCACCAGTCATACCCAAATGACGATGGATAGTAGCGCTGGGGAGTCCTGTCAATTCATTCATGCGTCGGGCAGCCCGACCTGTTGGTGCAGCGAGCAAAATCGGCAGATTTTCTCTTGTATGCAGATCAATTTTATAGAGTTTGGCATAGGCGGAAATAATCCCATTGATCACGGTTGTTTTTCCAGTTCCAGGTCCACCTGTTAGAACAAAGACTTTACTAGTTAAGGCAGCTGCGATAGCTGCTTTTTGTGTCTCATCGTAGGAAATATCCAGTTCATTTTCTACTTCTGTAATGGTTTGGTTTAGTTGGCCGGAATTAACAATCGATGCTTGCTCTTTTTCCAGAAGTCGCATTAGGCGATTGCAAATACCCTCTTCTGCAAAATAGAGACTATTGTCAAAAATCTTGGTATCAACATTTTGAACCTTGTCTTCTTCTATCAGTTGAGACAATTCATCTGCAATTAAGTTTGGATCCAGCTCAACTGGCCGAGCTTTTTCTAACAAAGTGACGGTTTCTTCAAGCAGATCTCGCGCTTCTAGATAGGTATCTCCCGTTTCGACGGCATGGCTGAAAAGTGTATGCACAAGCCCAGCTCGAAAACGCTCAGGGGAGTCGCTGGCAATGCCGAGCTGTTCAGCAAGCTTATCAGCAATGGTAAAACCAACCCCCTGAATATCTTCTACCAGTTGGTAGGGGCTAGTCTTGATAATTTCCAAGGTTTCTTCCTTGTAGAAATCCTGAATCTGAAAAGCAAGTTTATTGGGAATGCCGTATTCAGCTAATTGTGAGAGGATTAGCTCGGTTCCATAGTTGGCACGGAGCTTGTTGACAAAGGTAGTACGAGTGGCAGCAGATAGTCCAGAAATAGCAGTTAACTTATCAGGTTCTGCTAGAATTTTGTCAATGGTATTGTCGCCATAAAGTTCGACAATCTTTTGTGCCGTTTTTTGACCGATACCTTTAAAGTGGTCACTAGCAAAGTATTTGATTAGGCCTTGACTGGTTGGTTTTGCTTTTTCATAGCGATTGATACTTAATTGCTGACCATACTTGGGGTGTTGAACCAGTTGTCCCCAAAAGGTATAATTTTCATCTTCAAATACTTCTGCTATAGTCCCAGTCACAATCAGTTCAAAATCTTCTAATTCTGCGTCTGTATCTTCAACATCAAGGAGTAAGATACGGTAGAAATTGCTGGGATTTTCAAATATGACTCGCTCAATGCGGCCTGAAACGAATATTTCCATTGTTTTTCCTTATAAAAATGAGGCGGGACAAGGTCCCAGCCCCAAGTGAGTTATTTGATTGTGCCGATACGATTAAATGGCCAAAAACGGAATTTAGCTTCCCCGATGATTTGCTTTTTAGAAAAAGTTCCTACTGCACGACTGTCTTTGGAAACAATACGATCATCGCCGAGTAACAAATATTGGCCTTCAGGCACTTGGATAGTAAAGGATGACTTGCCTTCGTTATCAACTGTGAAAGCTTCAGCTAACTGTGCCAATTCTTGAAAATAAGCATTGTAGCTGTAGGTGGATTGGAGCTTGTCTTTCTTGAATTTTTTGAGGTAATCAGCTAGATAAGGCTCATCTGTTTCTTTGTTATTGATATAAAGTTTATCATTTTTATAGGTAATGGTATCTCCTGGCATGCCGACCACTCGTTTGATGATGTCTTTTTCTTTTCCTTGTTCATCTGTTTCTTTCGCTACCACAATATCATAGCGGTTTACAGGGAGATGTTTGACGACGAGGAGCATTTCCTTATTTGCAAGTGTTGGATCCATCGAGTGTCCCTCAACCGTCACCGTCGCCCAAAGGAAGAGCCGTGAGGTGAGAAGAAGCGTCATAAAGATGATAAATCCTAGCCATTCTTTAAGAAATTTTTTTAGTGAGAAATTTTTCATAGTTTACCCTTTGCGATTTTTTCCGCTTTTTCTGTATTTTTAAAATGAAGTTTAGCGACATGGGCGAGCATGTCTCGGCCATAGCGTTTGAGAATGCTTGCTGCGATTTGATCGCTTTTTGAACCGGCCCCACTTGGCAAGGTCATACCAAGTTCTTTTCCTAGCTTTTCTAGATTTTCCAAAAAGAGCGCCCGTGCAATGATAGAACTAACAGCAACAGCTAAATATTTTCCTTCAGCTTTTTCCTCAAGTGTGATTGGATTGCTGAACTGATTTTTCTCTTTTTTGAGGTATTTTTGGTAATTTCCAACTGAAGTAAAGGCGTCAATAACAATCTTCTCTGGTTGAGCGCCTTGCTGGAGCAGTAGATAAAGCGCCTGATTGTGCAGGGCAACTTTGACCGAAACAGCATTGTAGCCTGAAGCGATGACTTCATTGTATTTTTGAGGAGTGAGGAGCAAAGCTTGATGGGGAATACTTTCTTTCAGAAGAGGGGCTAGTTGACGAATTTTAGCATCGGTTAGGGTCTTGGAATCTCCCACGCCTAACTCTCTTAGCCAGCCGTGTTCTTTTGGTGTGACCAAAGATGCAACTACAGCTAAACCACCAAAATAAGAACCATTCCCCACTTCATCAGAGCCCATCAGTGGTAGATTTTGCTCTGTATTAGGAGAGCTTTTTTCCATTTTGTAGCCAAAGAAAGCTGCAAATTCGCTTGCCTGCTCACCTTGAAGGACAACTTTTCCAGAATGATAAATACTGACTGTTGCACCCGGCAAACGAAAGAAGTGCTGGATATAAGGATTTTTTGAAGGGGCTAGGGCAGAACGATAGCGTTCAACAAAAGCAGCCAACAAATCCTTGTTGGGACTCAAAGAAATTGTTTCCATTTATCCATTGTACCACAAAATGGAAAATTGAGGTCAAATCTAAGTAAAAATCTTTTCAACAGCAGAAAAAATGGGAAAGTTAGGGGAAATTATGCTATAATAAAACGAGGTGATTTTATGGCAGATTTAAATCGATACAAATTTACTTTCGGAAACAAAACATTAACGCTCACAACAGAGCATGAAAATCTCTTTATGGAAGAAGTTGAGCGGGTGGCGCAAGAAAAATATCAGGCCTTGAGAGAGCGCTTGCCCAAAGCTGACGATGAAACTTTAGCGCTATTGCTTGCGATCAATAGTCTCTCAACCCAGTTGGTACGTGAAATCGAATTTGACGATAAGGAACGTGAATTGGCAGACTTTCGCCAAGCGGCTCTTCAACAACTGAAAGAAAAAAATACGCAGAGAGAACAAGATTCATGATTGGGTTAGTGATATTAGTCATCTTGGTTTGGAGTTTTTATATTGGCTATGCACGTGGTCTGGTCTTGCAGTCGTTTTATAGCGCCAGTGCTGTAGTAGCAATGATCATTGCTGGACAGTTTTACCGTCGTCTCAGTTCTTTTTTAAGCCTTTGGGTTCCGTATGCTAGTCCGAGCCAAGGAGCAGCGGTTTCCTTTTATCCGACCAATAAGCTTTTTGACTTAGATCAGGTGTTTTATGCAGGATTAGCTTATTTTTTAGTTTTTTGCCTAGCATATATGATTGCACGTTTTATTGGTGTTTTTGTGCATCTGGCACCTATTTGGAAATGGAATAAACTTTGGATGCGCGTTTTAAGTGGCGCTTTAGCAGCAGCTTTATCACTTTTTGTCATCCAAATGGGGCTGACTATTTTGTCAACTGTGCCACTGGCACTTGTACAAAATCATCTGCAAGGAAGTGCAACCGCACGCTTTCTTATTTCCCACATGCCTGTGACTTCACAGCTGTTGCGAAGTTTATGGGTTACAAAAATTATTGGCTAGGGAGTGAGTTCTGTCCCACCCGCGCAATGCCTATTGGGCTTGTCAAGTGAACAAAGTGCACATAAACCGAACGCATTTTAGAGACTAGAGACTGTTGTCTCAGTCTCTTTTGAATAGGAGAATAATGAATAATAAAATTTTAGAAACCTTAGAATTTCATAAAATCAAGGACTTGTTTGCTCCTTATTTGCTGACGGAGCAGGGGCAGCTTGAGCTGAGGCAGCTTGAGCCAACCAGCAAAAAAGAAGCGATTGCGACAGCTTTTGCAGAAGTAGCCGACATGCGGCAAATCTTTGTCGAGCAGCCGCACTTTAGCCTCGCTGCGACCAAGGATATTACAGCTTTTGTCAAGCGTTTGGAGCTGGAAGGCGACCTCAATATTGAGGAGCTCTTGACTCTCAAGCGAATTTTGAGCGTCAGCCATGACTTGAAAGACTTTTATCAGGATTTGGAAAATGTGGAGCTGACCAAGCTCAATCGTCTCTTTGAGAATTTACAAGTATTTCCTAACTTGCAGGGAAGTCTCCAAGCGATTAACGACGGCGGTTTTATTGAGAATTTTGCCAGTGAAAAACTGGCGCGTCTTCGCCGCAAAATCCAAGAGAGTGAAGTGCAGGTCAGAGATATTCTGCAAGAAATCTTGAAAAATAAGGCGGATATGCTGGCTGACCAAGTCGTAGCCAGCCGTAATGGCAGAAATGTTCTGCCGGTCAAAAACACCTACCGCAATAAAATCGCTGGGGTCGTTCATGATATTTCGGCTAGCGGGAACACCGTCTATATTGAGCCGCGAGCAGTCGTCAATCTCAATGAGGAAATCTCCAATTATCGGGCGGACGAGCGCCACGAAATGGCGCGAATTTTGCAGGAGCTGTCTGACATGCTGCGTCCGCATGCTGCTGTCCTTGCTAATAACGCTTGGATTATCGGGCACCTGGACTTGGTGCGCACCAAGGTGCGTTTCATGCAGGACAAGGAAGCCGTCTTGCCAGACTTGTCTGAGGAGCAGGATATTCAGCTTTTGCAGGTGCGGCATCCCTTGATTGAGCAGGCGGTTGCCAACGACCTGCATTTTGATGCGGCTTTGACCGAGATTGTCATCACGGGTCCCAACACTGGTGGTAAGACCATTATGCTGAAAACGCTGGGCTTGGCTCAGCTCATGGCTCAGTCGGGCTTGCCCATTTTGGCTGATAAGGGCAGCCGAGTAGGAATTTTTGGACAAATCTTTGCCGATATTGGCGATGAGCAATCAATTGAGCAGAGTTTGTCCACTTTTTCCAGCCACATGACTAATATCGTCTCTATTTTGGGAAATGTGAAAGGTGATGCGCTGGTTCTCTTGGATGAGCTGGGGGCAGGGACGGATCCGCAAGAAGGGGCTGCGCTTGCCATTGCCATTTTGGAAGATTTGCGTTTGCGCCAGATAAAAACCATGGCGACTACCCACTATCCAGAGCTTAAGGCTTATGGCATCGAGACTGCTGGCGTGCAGAATGCCAGCATGGAGTTTGACACGGAAAGCCTGCGTCCGACTTATCGCTTTATGCAGGGTGTTCCTGGGCGGAGCAATGCCTTTGAAATCGCACGGCGTCTGGGCTTGGCAAATCTTGTCGTTCAGAATGCTCAAGACCTAATGGATACCGATAGCGATGTCAATCGGATTATTGAGCAGCTGGAGGAGCAGACGCTGGAGAGCCACAAGCGGCTGGACCATATTCGTCAGGTGGAGCAGGAAAATCTCAAATTTAACCGTGCGCTGAAAAAGCTTTATAATGAATTTAACCGCGAAAAAGAAACCGAGCTTAACAAGGCACGGCTGGAAGCGCAGGGAATTGTCGACCTTGCACTGGCTGAGAGCGATGAGATTTTGAAAAATTTGCAGGAAAAATCAGTTCTCAAGCCGCATGAAATCATCGAAGCCAAGGGCAAACTCAAAAAATTGGCGCCAGAGACGGTTGACTTGTCGCAAAATAAGGCATTGAAGCAAGCCAAGAAAAAGCGGGCGCCAAAGGTGGGTGATGACATTATTGTCACCAGCTACGGTCAGCGCGGCACCCTGACCAAGCAGCTCAAGGACGGGCGCTGGGAAGCTCAGGTCGGCTTGATTAAGATGACCTTGGCGGAAAATGAATTTAACCTGCTCAAGGCTGAAAAAGAAGAGCCTCAGAAAAAGCAGGTCAATGTGGTCAAACGCACAACGTCTGGTGGACCGCGGGCACGCCTTGATTTACGCGGCAAGCGTTATGAAGAAGCCATGCGCGAATTGGACGAATTTATCGACCAAGCCCTGCTCAATAATATGGCGCAGGTAGACATTATCCACGGGATTGGGACGGGCGTGATTCGTGAGGGCGTGACCAAGTATCTGCGTCGCAACAAGCAGGTCAAGTCTTTCGGCTACGCTCCGCAAAATGCTGGCGGTTCAGGCTGCACCATTGTATTGTTTAAGTAGTCATTGCTTGGCTGTATACAAATTTGAATGGACGGAGAAATGCTATGGAATTTAAGGAACTCATCCCAGAATGTTCTGTGTTTGATATTGCACAAACCAAAGATTTTTATGAAAAATTAGGTTTTAAAATAGAGTATGAACGAAAAGCAGACAAGTTTGTGTTTATGTCTTTCCACGGCAGCCAGTTTATGTTTGAGCAAATCCACGATGACGGCTGGAATGTTGGCGAATTGGACTATCCCTTGGGGCGAGGAATTAACTTTTCTATCGCTGCTGACAATGTTGAAGAACTCTATGAAAGAGTTAAAAATGAACAAATAGAGATTTACAGAGAACTAACAAGAAGTTCTTACGAAATCCAAGGCGGCGTAGTTGAAGAACAGATAGAATTTCTCATTCAAGACCCCAATGGCTATCTATTAAGATTTACAAATTGACAAGTTGTAGTTTGTGGCATAAAAAAGTTAGAAAAACTGCGAAGGGAGCTTGTGACTGTAATTGAATACGGGCTAAAATATCGGAAAATAGAGAGGTAGCTGTTTTGGCTTTAGCCAATTTACAGCTAAGACTACCTTTAGGTATAAATCCTCCTAGGAGCTTGAGGCTCCGTTGTCGATTTTCCTAAAATTCAGTCGATTTTCGACATTTTTCAATCAAAACGATATTTTTTGATTGAAAAATTAGTGTAGACTTTAGAAAGGGCGCGTTAGCGACTTTCGTTTCCTGACAGCACAAAGTGCTAGACAGGAATAAGTCTGCTAACGCCCTTTGTATCTTAGAAACTGAATTCGAGCTAAAAGCTCGGAAAATAGGTAAATCCTCCTAGGAGCTTGAGGCTCCGTTGTCGGATTTCCTAATTTTCTGTCGCTTTTTATACGCTCTCATATCTTGTCGTAGCACTAAAAAATTGCAAAACTGCGGAGGGAGCTTGCGACCGTAATTGAACACGGGCTAAAATCCTAGTAAAAAAGACTCGCTTTCCTCGCTTCATGGAAGCAGCGTCAAGCTCCCTATTTTTATACGGATTTCTTAACGCCCTTTGTATCTTACCGTAGCAAATATTTTGCAAAATTTGTCTTTTAGTGTAGAATATTGTCAAGAACTATTAGAAGCGGTGAGGTCTGGGTATAGGGCTTGCCGAGAAGGAGAATTTTATGGTAGCAGCAGTTACAGATGCAAATTTTGTCGAAGAAACAAAAGACGGACTTGTTTTGATTGATTTTTGGGCAACTTGGTGTGGTCCATGTCGCATGCAAGCGCCAATCCTTGAGCAATTAGCTGGGGAACTTTCTGAAGACGAACTCAAAATCGTCAAAATGGATGTGGATGAAAATCCTAACACAGCGCGTGAATTTGGCATTATGTCTATTCCGACTTTGATGTTCAAAAAGAACGGTGAAGTGGTCAAGCAAGTCGCTGGCGTTCACACAAAAGACCAACTTAAAGCGATTGTTGCTGAGTTGAGCTAATGATTTGAAAACTCTCGGTAGCGGGAGTTTTTCCTTTTGTAAAGCGAGGATTTCTCTTCCTATTTATGTTATAATAAAAAGAGTTTAGATTTGAAAAGGACAGCTTATGCCTAAATTTTTAATACGTTTTTGGGAGAAGATAGATTGGACTGCCTTGGCAGATGATGCTTTTTTAAAAATTATTTCCCTTCTTCTTTTATGTATTCTCTTTTATATTGCCAAAAAAATTCTGCACCTGACGGTCAATAAGATTATTGCGCCTTCGCTCAAATTATCCAATCAAGGAGCAGCGCGGCAGCGGACAATTTCGCGCCTCATCGAAAATCTGCTCAACTATGCCCTCTACTTCTTCTTGATTTACTGGGTTTTGTCTATCTTGGGGCTGCCTGTCTCTAGCCTTTTGGCTGGGGCTGGAATTGCTGGGGTGGCGATTGGTATGGGAGCGCAGGGCTTTCTGTCCGACTTGGTCAATGGTTTCTTTATTTTGCTGGAGCGTCAGCTCGATGTGGGGGACAATGTCAGTTTAACCAATGGCTCGATCACTATTAAAGGAATTGTTGTTAGTGTCGGAATCCGTACCACTCAAGTTAGAGGACATGACGGAACACTTCATTTTGTGCCCAACCGCAATATCACAGTCGTCAGTAATCTTTCACGGGGAGACATGCAAGTTATTATTGATCTGCCCTTGCAAGCAGATACAGATTTAGGCAAGGTTACAAAAATTCTTGAAGCAGTTAATCAGGCTGAACTGCGAAATTATCCAGCAATTTTGGGAGCGATTGACTTGCTTGGACCGCAAGTGGATACTCGAGGCGTTTTTAGCTATCGTATTCGCATGAAAGTTCAGAATGGTAGTCAGTCCGCTGTTTACCATGAATTTTATAGTCTTTATCACAAGGCCTTGTTGGAGGCAGGCATTTCCTTGCCTACATTGATAAGCAGTAGTAAGTAGAAAATGTCTAAAAAGGAGAGATGATGGAGTTTTACCAACCACCTAAGGAAATGATCAGTGATGATGGACATATTTACCAGCTAAAAAAACCGCTCTACAAACAAGGTTTATTTTGGAGTACAGTTGTAGGTGGGGTCTTGGTCGGCTTATTGTCTATTGGAATGATTATTCTCACACTGGTCATTGTCGTGCTGTCAGATGAGAATGCCCAGATTAGAAAACATGCAAGAGGAGAGACCTCATCTTACTACACAGGCTATGATACGAATAGTTATTACGATGAAGCCGCTTTTGGAAAAGTGATGACTGTCAAAAAAGGTATCACAGTTCAGGTGCAGTCGGCTAAGAAAGATCCAAAGCGCAGCTTAAGTGATGATAGCAGTGGACAAGCAGTTGTGGTGACTGTTACTATTAAAAATAATTCAAATCAATCGGTTTTGATCAGTCCATATGATTTTTACCTTTATGATGAGGAAGATAATATTTACCTAATTGATAGCACCACTTTTGATAATCAGCAAGTTGGAACCAATCTTGCTAAAGGGAAATCAATCACGATGGATATTATTTTTGACGGTGAGCAAGCAGATACGGATAATTGGAGTGTTACCTATAACAATATTCGTTGGTCTAAAGGTGGCAAATCAAGTCGTCAGTCCGGAGGTTCTGCTATTTAATACGAAAAATTGAGGTTGGATGTTACTTTCAGCCTCGATTTTTATTGCTTAAAATAAAGTGGAGAATTAATTTATATTTTTGGCTTGACTATAACCTAAGGGGATAGTTTATAATGAGGGATGAAAGGAAAGTGATACAATGAAAATAGAAATGATTCGTTCGGACAAGGTCTATCGAGACTTACTGACTTTACCGCTGGAAGAAAGGGAGCGAGTTTTCCGCGAGCAGGTACTTCAGCCTTTTAAGCAAAAGTTTTATCTGCAAAAAATTCCCTTTGAGGCAAAGAGTCCCGGCGGCTTTGATATTATGTTCTTGCTGTCTTGGATGAACCGTATGCCTAAGGATTTGACAGAGGCTGACCGTGCAGCTATTGAGCAAATCAGCTCGGATGATTTATGGCAGGAGAGTAAGGCAACGATTGAGAGGAGCTTCTCCCTCTTTGAAGAGGCAGGGATAGAGCTAGCCGTGCAAGACTATGTTTTCACCATGCTGCTGGGAAATCCTGAGAGTACCCTCTTGCAGCTTAATAAAGGTTATAGCGGTGACGGAGGCATTCCGGGCTATATCATGGCTTCGCTCCTTCCTAACGACTACACCTTGCCGCGCTTGCAGGCGGCAATCGCTCACGAGTGCAATCACAATGTCCGTTTCCAGTTTATCAAGTGGACGGAAGAAACCACTCTGGCTGATTGGGTTGTGAGTGAAGGCTTGGCAGAATCCTTTGCAGCTGCATTATTCGGTGAAGATTTGATTGGGCCTTGGGTCAGTGAGACAAGCAAGGAAGAGTTGGAGCGTTTCAAGCCTGTCATTAGTGAAAATTTATCCTTGACTGGTATGGCAAAGATGTCACCCTACCTCTACGGCGATGAAATTGCTCAAATTCAAGGGCAGAAGCCAGTAGGGTTGCCCTATGCGGCGGGCTATGCTTATGGCTATCATTTGGTTCAGACTTATCTCAAACATACAGGCAAGACGATTGTCCAGGCAACCCTTACCCCGACTCAAGAAATTTTACAGGAGACAAAAGAGTTTTGGAAATGAAGTACTCAGTAGCTGATTTGGTCAAGATTACAGGCGTCACCAAACGAACCTTGCACTACTATGATAAAATAGCTTTGCTGTCACCCCAGCGCAATCCAGAGAATGGTTATCGTTTTTACAGGCAGGCGGATTTGCTGCGCCTGCAAGAAATCTTGTTTTTAAAAGCTGTCGGTTTGTCCTTGGCTGAAATCAAGGATTTTTTGAAAATGGAGCAAAGCGAGCGGCAAGAAAAACTCAGACACTACCAGCTGCGTTTAAAGGATAAGATTGCTCATTTGCAAAAGCTGGCGCGTGGTGTAGAAAATTACTTGGACGGACAGCCAATCCTTGAGTTAGACTTGGAATGGACACTGCCTTTTGAGGAACAATACCAGCGTGAGGCGGAGCACCGCTTTGGTCAGACAGCGGCTTTTCAATCCTTTAAGGAAAAGCAAGAAAGCCTAAGCACAGAGGAGAAAGAGCAGCAAGGTCAGGTTTTAGAAAGCGAACTGTCAGCCATTTTTGAGCGGCTCTACCAGCAGCGCCATTTGCCCGTATCAGCTATAAGTATCCAAGCAGAAATCGCTCGGTGGCAGGCTGCTTTAGCTAGGATCATGGAAGTAGATGAAGTAGTCCTGCGCGGCATTGCCCTGTCCTATCAAAAAGATATTCGCTTTCGCGATTACTTTGACCGCAAGTACGGAGCGGGCTTTGCCGACTATCTGAGCCAAGCAATTTTCTTTTATTTGGATGCTCGGTGAGTGGCTTTCATTTTTACTTGAAAGATAAAGGGAAAGTGATAGTAGGAAAAAGAGCCTGGGACAATAGTCCCTTATCTCCAAAAAAAGCAACGGCAAATCCGTTGCTTTTTTGCATGGTTGCGATAGTCCTGGTAAAATAGAATTGCACAATAAACTATTTAGAAAGGCTATCCCATGCATATTCACTATAACACAAATCAAACAACTTTACCACTAGAAATCAGTTCTTTCTTGCCACAAGACCATCTCGTCTTTACGATTGAAAAAGTGGTGAATACTTTGGAGGATTGTCACTTCCACGCCTTCTATCATGCCTTTGGTCGCCCGTCTTATCACCC
>NZ_KB904395.1 GCF_000380065.1 Streptococcus massiliensis DSM 18628
TTCTTTCTGGAAGTCATATTTAGCCATTTGTCCTTGGCAGTGAGGGCATTTAGGAGCGGGATAATCTAGCTTAGCCATGATTTCTTTATGTGTTCCAGCATCTACATAATCTAAAATAGTGATGTTAGGGTCTTTAATTCCGAGTAAGTTTGTGATAAAATTTAATTGTTCCATAAGATTCTTTCTAATGATGGTTTGATCGCTTTTCATTATAGGTCTTATGGGACTTTTTTTCTACAACAAAATAGGCTCCATAATTCCTACAGTGGTTTTACCCACTACAGAAATTATAGAGCCTTTAAAGAAGAACTGAGCGCTATTTAGCGCTTTTTCTTATCTAGATTTTTTCTATACGGTGAGAGTGAATTATGGTAAAATAAGAAGTATTGAAAACAAAGTTTGAACATGAACGAGGAGAAAAAATGAATCCTTTATTGAAAGGCATGAATGATCGTCAGGCTGAGGCCGTGGAGACGACAGAGGGACCTCTCTTGATTATGGCGGGAGCGGGCTCTGGGAAGACTCGCGTCTTGACCCACCGCATCGCCTATCTGATTGACGAGAAAATGGTCAATCCTTGGAATATTTTGGCGATTACTTTTACAAATAAGGCTGCGCGGGAAATGAAAGAGCGAGCTTTTGCTCTTAATCCAGCGACGCAGGATTGCTTGATTGCCACCTTCCACTCCATGTGCGTGCGGATTTTGCGTCGCGATGCTGACCATATCGGCTACAATCGTAACTTTACTATCGTGGATCCCAGCGAGCAGCGCACGCTGATGAAGCGGATTTTGAAGTCGCTCAACCTAGATCCCAAAAGGTGGAGCGAGCGGGCGATTTTGGGAACCATTTCCAATGCCAAAAATGACTTGATTGACGAAGTGGCCTATGAGCAGCAGGCAGGCGATATGTACACGGAAATCGTTGCAAAATGCTATACGGCCTATCAGAAAGAACTACGGCAATCAGAGGCTATGGACTTTGACGATTTGATTATGCTGACCTTGCGCCTGTTTGATAGCAATCCAGATGTGCTGACCTATTACCAGCAGCGTTACCAATATATCCATGTCGATGAGTATCAAGATACCAACCACGCCCAGTATCAGCTAGTGAAATTGCTGGCGTCCCGCTTTAAAAATGTCTGTGTCGTTGGGGATGCTGACCAGTCTATCTACGGCTGGCGGGGCGCTGATATGCAAAATATCCTAGACTTTGAAAAGGATTATCCTCAGGCCAAAGTGGTGCTCTTGGAGGAAAATTATCGCTCGACCAAAACAATCTTGCAGGCGGCAAACGACGTCATCAAACACAACCGCAATCGCCGCCCGAAAAATCTCTGGACGCAAAACGAAGACGGCGAGGACATTGTTTACTATCGGGCGGAGAATGAGCAGGAAGAAGCAGTCTTTGTCGCCAGAACCATTGATGAGCTGACGAGCAAGCAGGCCTATACTTACAAGGATTTCGCGGTGCTTTACCGTACCAATGCCCAGTCGCGGACGATTGAGGAAGCCCTGCTCAAGTCCAATATTCCTTACACAATGGTCGGCGGAACCAAGTTCTACAGCCGCAAGGAAATCCGCGATGTCATTGCTTACCTAAATATCATTGCGAATGCCAGCGACAACATCAGCTTCGAGCGGGTGATTAACGAGCCCAAGCGCGGCGTGGGTCCAGGAACAGTCGAGAAGATTCGGGATTTTGCCAATTCGCAGGGTCTACCTCTTTTGGAAGCTGCTAGCAATATCCTCTTGTCGCCGATTAAGGGTAAGGCTGCGCAGGCAGTCTGGACGTTTGCCAATCTTATTTTGGATTTGCGTGAGCGGCTGGATGAGCTGAGCATTAGCGAGCTGGTCGAAGAAGTGCTAGCTAAGACGGGTTATACAGAAGCTCTTGTCTTGCAAAATACTTTGGAAAGTCAAGCACGACTGGAAAATATAGAGGAATTTCTCTCTGTTACCAAAAACTTTGACGAAAATCCAGAACAAGTAGAAGGCGAAAGCGGGCTGGACAAGCTCAGTCGCTTCCTCAACGACCTGGCCTTGATTGCGGATACGGACGAGGGAGACCAAGAAAGCAGTGAAGTGACCCTCATGACCCTGCATGCGGCTAAGGGGCTGGAATTTCCGATTGTTTTTATCATCGGTATGGAGGAAAATCTCTTTCCACTGAGTCGCGCGGCAGAAGCAGAGGATGAGGACGAGCTGGAAGAGGAGCGTCGTCTGGCTTATGTAGGAATTACACGGGCAGAGAAAGTGCTCTTTCTGACCAATGCTAATTCGCGTTTGCTCTATGGGAAGACCAATTTCAATCGTCCGACTCGTTTCTTGACGGAGATTTCCTCAGACTTGCTGAACTATCAAGGGCAGGCGCGACCTGCAAACAGTGCCTTTAAGGTGACTTATGCCAATAGCGGAGCGCAGCAATTTGGGCAAGGAATGAGCTTGAAGCAGGCACTTCAAGAGCGCAAGCGTCAGGCTGCACCGACCTCTTTTTCATCAAGTAATCTCCCCTTTGGCAATCAAGCCAAGGAAAGCAGCCCAGCAGTCGCTTGGTCTATTGGCGACCTTGCCCACCATAAGAAATGGGGCGACGGGACGGTGCTTGAAGTGTCGGGCACAGGCGCAAGTCAGGAGCTGAAAATCAATTTCCCAGAAATTGGACTGAAGAAAGTGCTCGCTAGTTTTTTAACACCAGTTGAAAAGAAATAATATCTAAATTTAACTAAGCTAAGGACTACTGTAACGACGGTAGTCTTTTTTATACTTTATGAACTCTTATATCTAGGGTTTTATTTGTATACTTGTTCACTATTGAAACAAAATAAATATAAAAAAATAAAAAATGAGGAAAAAATAAAAAATGTTTCAAAACAAAACAATTATTGGTTCTTTTTTCTTAATTTAATGTTTTAAAAATAATATGATGGAGAATGTAAAGCGCTTGCAAAAGTAAAAGAAAAAATAATGAGGTGTAATATGACATTACAAATGATTCTTGCCCTAGGCATCTTGATTTTAATGATCGTTATGATCATGTCTGATAAGTTCGCCTTTGGTGCTCCACCCGTTTTTGCCTGTCTGTTGTTGGTTGCAACTGGGCTATCAACTGTTCAAGAAGCTTTCGCAGGTTTCATTAATCCAAGTGTGGTAATGGTTGCTGGTTTCATGGTCGTGATGGCTGCTTTGATGAAGACGAGTTTTATCGCTAAAGTTCAGACAACAATGATTTCCTTGGTTAATAAGGGTGGCTATAAAAGTTATGCTCTTCTTCTAATAGTAGTTATGTTGGGTGCTAGTTTAGCTGGTATGGGTTCAACTGGCTATTATGTTTTGATTTTATCCTTGGTATCAACCATTCCTTATAATAAGAAAATGCCAACATCAAAATTGATGATGCCTCTTGGATTTGCGACAAATCACCCATTGGTTCCAATAAATGTTGCCTTGACTTATGGAGTTACAGTGAGTGTATTGGAAACAGCAGGTTTTACAACCGGTGTTTCCATGTTCAAATTCGCTATCGTTAATTTTATTTTATCTCTTGGATTCTTGGCTTGGAGCTTAGTGGCTTATAAAATGTTGCCAGATCATCCTATTACACAAGATGATGAAGAAACACCAACGGATCAAGGCTTGGCGGTTTCTATGATGACACCAACACAAGAAAAAATCACCATTGCTATGTTCATCATTAGTGTTATTGGTATGATGATGATGAGCCAACTGGGAAATTTTGCTTATGTATTACCGGGCTTGGCTGCTTCAGTTATTCTTTTCACTGGTGGAATTGATTTCCGCTCTGTTCGTGACAATATGGGAGCGCCAGTTATTCTCATGATGGCAGGTGTTATCGGTGTAGCAGATGCTTTAGCTAATTCAGGATTTACAAAACTGATTGGTGATTGGGTTGCTCACTCTCTTGGAACAAACATGAGTCCTTTTGTCTTAATTCTGATCTTCGTGTTATTGACCAGTACAAGTGCAACTTTTACCGGTTCAAATATGGGTTCTGTCTTTATTTTTGCTCCTATCGTAATTGCAACTTGTATCAGCTTAAATTGGAATCCAACCGCAGCGGCAGTCGCTGTAGTTATCTCTGGTTGGAATGGAGGGTACATGCCAGTTGATGGTATGCCAGCCATGATTTTAGGGATGGGAAATTACAAGTTACCAGAGTTCTGGAAATACTCTGTTCCGATGTACTTAGTCAGAGTGTTGGCCTTGACAGTGGGGGCACTTCTTGTCTTTCCAGTATAAATGATTCTTATAAGAGACCACCTGTTCTTTCAAACAGATGGTCTTTTACTATTTGAGATAACGCCATAGAGTCGTACGGCTAATTCCTAATTGTTTGGCAGTCTTTGTCTGGTTTCCGCCGTTTTTTTCTAAAACAAGATTGACAATATCCTGTGTATAATCAAATAACGTTTTGTTTTCATCAATATTGACAATAGAAGTGGGCATTAAGCTCGTCTTAGGAAATTTATATTGCTCTTGTTTTAAAGTCTCAAGTACTTGGTATTCAGAAATATAATAAGAATTGGAATTTAAAACTAATTTTTTAATAACTTGTTCCAACTGGTTTAGATTACCCGGCCAAGGAAAATGAAGTAGGGCACTTAAAGCCTGAGGATTAAAACCGATAACTTCTTTGTTACAATCAATATTTATTTTATTGAGTAGTAGAGTAATAATACTGGATAATTCATTCTGTCGCTCACTAATGGAAGGAGAATAGATACTGGCACAGTTCAATTCATTTAACATTAAGTCAAAAGTTTTTTCATCTTGTCCCAATGATCCAGTGTTATAAGTAAAAATCAAATTATTTCTGTTTAGTAGTTTTGTCGATTTGATGAGATAAATTAATTTTTCAACGTCGGCAATTCCTAATTTTTCGATATTTTTAAAGAGGATTGTGTTGCCAGAATCTACCAGAGGACCATTGGTCGAATTAAGCAAAAATTTCCAGAGTTTTTCATTTAGCAATTCAGAATGAATAACAATCAATCCTTGCTGGTTACTCTTTTGGTTTAAAAAAGAAGTATAAGCTAGGCTGGTTTTAGCAGTGCCTTCTTGACCGAACACTAACATGGCATTATAATGCTGCATCAATTTTTGGATTAAAATTTTAGATTCTTCAGAGATAAAAGAGGTGAATAAAAGCTTTTTGGAAATTGTTTCTTCAATCTCTTCTTTGTTGATATAAGTGATTCCAAAGTTATTATTAATAATTGGCGGAGTGGATTGAGTAATTTCACAGAGATAATAGAGTTTATCATGAGTACGAACTTGTTTCATAGCCAATTTATAAACATTTGTGTGAAAACTATGGTAAAATTTTTGTCCATTTTCTATGTCCCTTTTTGAATTGAGGAAATGATGAACAGACTTTTCTAACTGATTTTCAACATTTGAAAAGCTGATGGCTAGATGTTCATCAAAAAGAATCAATTTTTGACTTTGCTCTTGTAAAGAAGACAAAAGAGAGTCCAGTTTTTCTTCCTTTCTCCTTAATTGTTGTGAAATTGTAATAGCCTGTTGATAGGCGTGCTTGATACTTTCAAAGCCGGAAGTGATCAGGAGCGTATTGAGTGATTTGCTTAGTGCAATTTGATTTGTGATTGCGTCACATAAAATTAACTGATAGTTTTCTTTCTTCAATTCTTCCAAAATATTTTGTGCATCAGCTGGTTTTTGAATAGTGATAATTTTGATATTGTATTGGAGAATATCGCAGATTAGGTGAGCAGTTTCTGTAATACTACTATAGCCTACGATGACAAAATTATCAGTATAGTTTTTAGCTAGTTTAATACTGCCCAAAATATCATAGGGCGAAATAGAAACATCAATGACTGGAATTGAAACAGCATTTTGAATCAATTCAGCAGTTCCTCCACGAGAGATAATCGCCTCGTAATTTTTATGGATCATCTGCTGGGCTAATTCTTGTCCCTTTTCTAAATCAGCTGTATAGACATCAAGTGAAAGATTATCAAACTGCTCACCTACGCTGATCATTGAATTTTTTAATTCTTCATATGGTGCAATTCCAAGTAGTTTAATATTTTTCATATTCTCCTCCTAGGTGTGTTTCATATATAAACGATTATAATACATAAATAAGATAAGGTGAAGTAAAAAGATGGATTGTTTCAAAATTAAACATTTTTAATCTTACATGAGTTAAATATTTTATAAAATAGCTGTACAATCGTTGTATAGCGTTAATAGTTAGATGTAAAGGTGGGAAAGAGATGATCAAATTGTTGGTTGTAGCCGATGATTTTACCGGTGCTTTAGATACTGGGGTTCAATTTTCAAATCTTGGAGTAGAAACACTAGTAACCACAAATAAAGATTTTAATTTTAAAAAACTAAACCCGAATTTGGAAGTATTAGTCATTGACTCAGAAAGTCGTTATCTGTCTTTTGAGGAGTCTTATCAAGCGATCGCTCGGATAATGAAAGCAGCTAAGGAAAATGAAATACCATATATTTATAAAAAGGTTGATTCTGCTTTAAGGGGAAATGTTTCCAGTGAAATTAAAGCAATGGTAGATGACTTTTCGGAGCAGACAATTTCTTTTATTCCAGCCTTTCCGGAAATTAATCGTGTTGTCAAAGGTGGGCATTTATATATAAATAACCAATTGGTATCAGCTAGTGTTTTTGCCAATGACCCCTACGAACCAGTCACTGAAAGTGATATTAGGCGACGGTTACAAAGTGAAGCACAGCTTGATTCTACCTTAGTAACGGATGTGAATACTTTTGAAAAGAAAGCTGGCTTGTTTTTATTTGATAGTGAGACGGATCATGATTTGTTAAAAATTTTAGAAACTCTACAAACTCAAAACGCATTACGCCTAATGATTGGCTGTGCAGGATTTGCTAAAGTGTTGGCAGGAGCTTTATTTTTAAATAAAAAGGCTGAGCGCATTGCTATTGAACGACCACTTCTTGTCGTTTGTGGATCAGTCAATCCAATCACAAGAAAGCAAGTTAAATGTGCTCAAGAACGTGGATTTAAACGCTATTCCTTATCTGCTAAACAGTTATTAAATGACGGGTATTGGGATACTGTAGAAGGAAAAAGAGAAATTGAATCCTATTCATCAGATATTTTGAAACATGAGTTGGTAATTTTTGAAACGCTGAGCAAAAAGACGATTGAGGAAGTAGAAAAATATTCTGAAGACGAGGGCGACAGTGGCTTGGTGACACGGTTCAAAATAGGGCAATCTTTGGGAAATTTGACAAAATCTTTATTGAGTCAGGGTGTTGAGAAGACTTTTCTTTTTACGGGAGGTGATACTCTGTATCAGTCGATGAAAGTATTAGGGATAGATGAAGTAAAACCTTTGAGTGAAATAAAACCTGGGGTTGTTCTTTCAGAAATTAAGTGGAAAGGAAAGACTGTTCAAGTCATCACAAAATCTGGCGGTTTCGGAGAAGAAGATTTGTTTTATCATTTACATAAGTTAGTTAAAAAAGGAGGTAAATATGCTGGTTGATTATAGTTTAAAAATGCCGAAAGTTGTTTTCGGAGGTGAACATGCACTGGAACAAATTGAGGGATTGCTCAAGGAAGAACTGGTGCAAAAGGTTGTTCTCTTTACCGATAAAGGGATTCTAAATGCAGGATTAGCAGAAATTCCATTAGCTATTCTGAAAGAAAACGGAGTGGATTATACAGTCATTTCTAATATTCAAGTAGAACCTAGCTATCAGCAAGTTCAGGAATTCATTGATGATTTTAAGCAAGAAAAAGCTGACTTTATCATTGCCATTGGTGGCGGCTCTGTCATGGATACAGCTAAATTGGCTTCTATCTTGACAACCGATGATTATACTGTTAAAGATTTGCTAAAAGACCCGCTGCTCGCTAAAAAACAGGTGACAAGCCTCTTGATTCCGACGACAGCAGGGACAGGTTCTGAGGCGACACCAAATAGTATCGTGGGTGTGCCCGAGGAGAATTTAAAAGTTGGTATTGTCAATCCAGAGATGATTCCGGATTATGTTATTCTAGATGGACGCTTAATAAAAAATCTTCCTAAGAAAGTTGCTTCCGCCTCAGCAGTGGACGCCCTTTGCCACGCGGTGGAGTGTCTGACTTCTAAAAAAGCCAATCCAATCAGTGATACTTTTGCTTTGGAAGCCTTGGATTTAATTATGAATAATATTGTGGATGCCTGTACAAATCCAGAAGCAATGGAAGCGAAAAATAAGTTATTCCTAGGTGCTTTTTATGCAGGTGTAGCAATCACCTCATCTGGTACAACTGGCGTGCACGCTCTATCTTACCCTCTTGGTGGACGTTACCATATTGCTCATGGTGTATCAAATGCTATTTTGCTTATGCCTGTTATGCGTTTTAATGAACCAAGTATAAAAGATTACCTTGCTAAGGCTTATGATAGAGTTATTCACGACGGAGATAGGACTTTATCTGTGAATGAAAAATCACATTTCATGATGTCAGAATTGGAGAGAATTGTTCAAGTGCTTGAAATTCCGACTAGTTTGAAAGATTTTGGGGTTCCAGAAGAAGACTTGGAAGACTTAGTTGCATCTAGCATGAAAGTAACGCGTTTATTAGATAATAATCTTCGTGAAATTACAGCTGATGACGCAAGAAATATCTATAAAGAAGTTCTGTAAAGGAGACAGAGAATGACAGAAATTAAAGGGATTATTTCTCCCATTATCACACCGATGAATGCGGATGAGAGTATAAATTTTGATGAATTGAGGGTACAAATCGACCGTTTAATTGAACACGGTGTTCATGGGATTTTCGTTTTTGGGACAAATGGAGAAGCCTATATCTTGTCTGAGGATGAAAAAATCAAGATCATGGAAGAGACGGTCAAACATGTAGCTGGGCGCGTGCCAGTTTATGCAGGTACTGGTCTTGTGGGTACAAAAGACACCATTCGTCTATCCCAAAAAGCGAAAGAAGTCGGTGTTGATGTCATTTCTATTATCACGCCGTCGTTTGCCCAAGCTTCACAAGATGAACTCTATCAACACTACAAAACAATAGCAGAGAATGTAGACATGCCGATTGTTTTGTATAATATTCCAGCACGTACAGGAAATGCTCTTGCTCCAGCTACAGTGGGAAAATTGAGTGAAATTAAAAATATTGTTGGAGTGAAGGACTCGAGTGGTAATTTTGATACCATTCTTCAATACATTGAGCAAACGCGTGAGCGGAAAGACTTTGCCGTTTTGTCTGGCAATGATTCCCTCATTTTGTGGACTTTATTAGCAGGAGGGACTGGTGGTATTGCTGGCTGTTCAAATGTTTATCCATATACCATGTCACAAATTTATGATCAGTTTGTAGCAGGTAATGTAGATAAAGCAAGGGTTTACCAAGATTCTATTCGTTCCTTTAGAAACTGTTTTAAATTTGGGAATCCAAATACCATTGTCAAATATGCAGTCGCAGAACTTGGCTATCCAGTAGGAAAATGCCGTGCACCATTTAATCAACTATCAGAAGCAGGATTTGAAGCATTGCGAGCAGTCATTGCTGAAAATAAAGCTTCCGACATGAAATAAGAGGTAGAAAATATGAAAAAAATAATTGGAATTACGTTAGGTGACCCAGCAGGAATTGGTCCAGAAATTTCCTTGAAGGCTTTTGCGAAAGCAGAACTGTATGAACGCTGCAAACCGCTACTAGTGGGTGACCGGTCAGTTGTTGATTACTATTTAGCGAAACATCCGGAATTAAATTTAAAAGTGAATGTTGTAACATCTCCTAAAGAAGGCTTGTACCAGCATGGAACGATAGATTTGATTGACTTGGGAATTGTGGATATTTCTGCTTTCAAATTTGGTCAGGTTTCAGAAGTGGGAGGAGACGCTGCCTTTCAATATGTGAAAAAAGTGATTGAACTTGCATTAGCTAAAGAAATTGATGCGACAGTTACGAATCCTTTGAATAAAGAAGCAATGAATGCTGCTGGACATCATTATGCTGGTCATACTGAAATTTACGCCGATTTAACAGGCACCGATAAGTATACTATGATGCTGGCTGACGGAAATTTGCGTGTCGTGCATGTATCAACTCACGTTTCTTTGCGAGAAGCTTGTGACCGTGCGACAAAAGAGCGGGTGTTAGATGTTATCCGCATTGCGGATAAGGCGTGCAAGAATCTTGGAATCAAAAATCCACGGATTGCAGTTGCAGGTTTAAATCCTCACTGTGGAGAAAATGGTCTCTTCGGCCGAGAAGAAATCGAACAAATTGATCCGGCCGTAGAAGCTGCAAAAGCAGAAGGTATCAATGTAGAAGGTTCCTTGCCTGCCGATACTTTATTTTCAAAGGCAAATGGGGGCATGTACGATATCGTTGTTGCTATGTACCATGACCAAGGGCACATCCCGCTGAAATTACTAGGTTTTGTTTATGATCAAGAAAAGGGCGCTTGGAAAGCGGTTCAAGGAGTGAATATTACTTTAGGATTGCCTATTATTCGAGCCTCCGTTGACCACGGGACGGCTTTTGACCAAGCGGGAAACTGGACAGCTAGCGAAGTGAGTTTGGAAAATGCTATTGATTACGCCATTCGTTTGGCGGAAAATTCATAAGGGGCTTAAATATGATTATAGACTCTTTGGAACATCTAGAATGCTACCATACGCTGTTGCCGAATCTAGCTAATGCTTTGAAAGCATTAGATGAACATAAAAATAGCTGGGGAACCGGAGTGAAATATCCTTTTGAAGGAGGTTTTCTCTTCTTCCAAGAGGGAGTGACGAAACCTTTAGTAGATAGTCAATTTGAGTCACATCGGAGACATATTGATGTTCAAGTTCTTTTACGAGGTGCAGAGTATGTTGCTTTGGAGGATTTATCTAAATTATCGACAATAATTCCTTATAGTGATGAAAGAGATGTTGAGAAATATCAGGGTGAAACCAAGCATATGATGAAAATATCCGCCGGAATGGTCTATGTCTGCTTTCCGTGGGACGGTCATAAGGCAGTTTTTCATATTGATGAACCTTTGGAATATCAAAAAGCAGTTATTAAATTGGAAATAAACAAATAAAAGGAGCTTAAAATGGTCAAAGAATTGCCAGTAGTAAGAGAATCTATTCCAAATGGAGTAGTTTATCATGATGCGTTTTTGAATATTGATTTTGGACTGATTCCGACAGGTGGAAATGCAACAGCACATGCTCCAGCTCTTATTGAAACAGCAGACGGAGGCTTGTTGTGTGCTTGGTTTGCAGGAACATTTGAAGGGAGCGGCGATATTTCAATTGCTGTTTCCAAATTGGATCCAGAAACACAAGTTTGGTCTGTGCCAGAAATTGTCTCCAAGGGTGAAAATCGCAGCGAACAAAATCCTGCCTTTTTCAGAGCTCCTGACGGACAAATTTGGCTAATTTATACTTCGCAATTAAGTCGCCAAGAAGGAAAAGATAACATGCAGTTCACCTCTATCATTATGGTTCAAAAATCTGATGATGAGGGTGTGACATGGGGCGTGCCAGAAGTTTTGTTTGCTGAGGAAGGAACTTTCTCTCGGCAAGCCATTCAAATTTTAAGTAATGGACGTTGGATTTTTGCAACATGGTTGTGTGAGGATTCAGCAGAAGGATTGACCAATGATCCGACCGAGTTTCGTATATCAGATGACGAAGGGAAGACTTGGAAACGTGTGAGAATGCCTGAAAGCAACGGGCGGGTTCATGCTAATCTACTTGAAGTGGAGCCGGGACATCTTGTAGCATTTATGCGTAGTCGTTTTGCCGATAATATTTATATCAGCGAATCACACGATTTTGGAGACAGTTGGTCAATACCGGAAAAATCAGTTTTACCAAACAATAATGCAAGTATCAGTGCAATTAAACTTCAATCAGGAGAAATTGCTCTTGCTTATAATAATAATGCGGCTGAACATCCACAATTCGGGAAAGTTGCTTGGCCAGGTTTACGTAATCCAGTTGCTGTGTCTGTTTCTGAAGACAATGGCCAAACTTGGCCGCTTGGCCGCATTTTTGAAGCAGCCGAAGGATATATTGGTTCAGAGAATAAAACCAATAATGCTCAGTATGAATATCCGACCCTTTATCAAACGAAAGATAGCTTATTGCATTTAGTTTATGCTTATAAAAATAGGCTATGCGTAAAATATGTTCGCTTCTCTGTTGCTGATTTATTTGGTCAAAAACGTGAAACCGAAGGACTCTACAATCCAACCTCGGGAGAAGGAGTGAAAAAGTAACAGTATATCCTTGATGGTATTCGAAGAAAAAGAGACCTTGCTTATTCAGAGGTCTTTTTTGCGAAAAGAATTATGATAATACAATTCAAAGTTTGAGAAATTGACAATGTGAGTTTATGTATTATGGAAGTGATTGAATATTTTATAAAAATATGATAGTATTAAATTGTTATTTTATTGTTTTAGAGCTGTGTTGTTTTGAATGGTTCCAAAACAAGGAAAAGCAGCTCTTGAGTCACGCTTGGTTTTAGAGCTGCTTTGCTCTGTAATGTTCTAATGAAATAATAAAATAAGAAACTGTATTTTATATGGTTTCTTTTTTGACAAATTTAAAAATAAATGATATTATTTTATTAGGAGTTATTTTTTGAGTCAAATATTACTTTAAAGGAATTTTGAATGATGAACGAAATTAAATGCCCCCATTGTGGGACGGTTTTTACGGTAAATGAAACGCAGTACAGCGAGCTGTTGGCGCAGGTGCGCACCAGTGAGTTTGAGAGCGAAATTCATGCGCGCTTGGAGCAAGAGTTGGCTTTGGCGCAGCAAAAAGCAGCTAATGAGCAGCAGACCTTGCTTGCTGAAAAAGCTCAAGAAATCGCCAACTTGCAGCACCAGATTGAGGCCTTTTCTACCGAAAAAGAATTGCTCAAAAAAGAGGTGGAACAGGACTTGGCGCAGCGCTTGCTGGACAAGGATAAGGAAGTACAAAAGCTGGAAAACCAGCTCGAGACCCTCCGTTTGGAACATGAAAATCAGCTCCAAAAATCTCTGACGGCAGTTGAAAAAGAGCGCGATGAAGCTAAAAATCAGCTGCGTTTACAGGAAACAGAAAATCAGTTGTCGCTATCCTCGGTCAAGCAAAACTATGAGGCGCAGCTCAAGGCAGCCAATGAGCAGGTGGAATTTTACAAGAATTTCAAGACGCAGCAGTCGACCAAGGCGATTGGCGAGAGCTTGGAGCAGTATGCCGAGAGCGAGTTCAACAAGGTGCGTTCTTACGCCTTTCCCCGCGCTTATTTTGGCAAGGATAATGAGGTTTCTAGCGCCTCTGGCTCCAAGGGGGACTTCATTTTCCGCGAGGCTGATGAAAATGGTGTCGAGATTATTTCCATTATGTTTGAGATGAAAAATGAAGCCGATACCACCAAAACCAAGCACAAAAACAGTGATTTTTACAAGGAATTGGACAAGGATCGCCGCGAGAAAAACTGCGAATACGCGGTTCTGGTCAGCATGCTGGAAGCTGACAATGACTACTTCAACACAGGGATTGTTGACGTCAGCCACGAGTACGACAAGATGTACGTCGTGCGCCCGCAGTTCTTTATCCAGCTGATTGGGCTTTTGAGAAATGCTGCGCTGAACTCGCTCAAGTACAAGCAGGAGTTGGCTTTGGTCAAGGAGCAAAATATCGATATCACCCATTTCGAGGAAGATTTGGAGACCTTCAAGGTCGCCTTTGCCAAGAATTATCAGTCTGCTAGCACCAATTTTGGCAAAGCGATTGACGAGATTGACAAGGCAATCAAGCGCATGGAAGCGGTCAAGTCTGCCCTGCTCACCAGCGAAAACCAGCTGCGCCTCGCTAATAACAAGCTGGACGATGTCTCTGTCAAAAAACTGACCCGCAAAAACCCAACTATGAAAAAGAAATTCGATGCCTTGAAGGGGGAGTAGTTAAAATATTAAAATATAAGGAAGATATATGGTAAAGATAAATTTTGATATACTATTGAAACTAAAGCCGGAAATAGAAGATATAAATATGGTAAATGGATTCTGGGAATTAGTTCAGCTCAGTGATAAATTTGATACCATAGTTTCAAAAGAAGAGTTGGGTTTTCAGGTTTCTGAAAATAAAATTATGAAATTTAGTATTCGATTTAAAAAGACTGAAAGATCTATTTTGTGTCATTTGCAATCTCTTGGAGACATACATTGGTCTAAGTTAGATTACTATGATAGTTTTAGGACAACTTTATCTGGATTATTGAATCAAAAGTTTAATGTGACATTTTTTTCTAGAGAATTATCCAAGTACTATGCAGAAAAATGCTATCCAATAATCTATGATTATGAAAATAATTTACGCCAGCTTTTTTATTTGATATATCACTTTAATGAAATCCATGAAATTCATAAACTGGCTAAATCTAAATTGAAGCCAGGAAAATTAAATATGTTTGTGGAAGATTTAGATTTATTTGAATTAGAAAAGTTATTCTTTTCAAAAATTTGGTTATTAAATGATGACGATAGCTACAATTATTGTGGTAGTGTCGGTATTCAAGAGTTGATATCTGAAATGTCTAAACTATCTAGAAAGCCCGATTTTTTTAGTACATGGGATATATACATTGCGCCGTTTAATAGAGAATTTCTTGTTGATGAAGATAAAATAAAAAGAGTTAGAAATATTAGGAATAAAGTATTCCATCATAAAGAAATGTCGTATGATGATTGGCGATATTGTAAAAGAGAAGTACGTAGTCTATCGCATATCTTCCATAGGATTCAACAAAAAATTATTTTGAATGAAATTTATGCAGGAATTGATGCTAAAGATATGATTAAACCACTTTTAGTATTATCAGAGAAGTTTAGAGAGATACAGCAGCAACAAAATTTACTACTATCAGAGAAATTGAACTTAACTTTTGTTCAGGGGGTGAATAAAATGCTAGAAAATATAAAAATTCCCAAAAATACTTTTTCTAACAACTTTGCCAAGATGCTCTCAGAATCAATGAAAGGTATTGTAGGAATTGAACACCTGCATAAGGATGATTAACTACCATGAACGGAATTATCAACTTGAAAAAAGAGGCGGGGATGACTTCGCATGACGCGGTTTTCAAGCTGCGCAAGATTTTAGGAACCAAGAAAATTGGGCACGGTGGGACGCTGGATCCTGATGTGGTCGGAGTTTTGCCAATTGCGGTTGGCAAGGCAACGCGGCTGGTCGAGTACATGCAGGACGAGGGCAAGATCTACGAGGGCGAGATAACCCTTGGTTTTTCGACGACGACTGAGGACGCAAGCGGCGAGATTGTCGCAAAAACGCCTGTGACGCAAGCGCTAGAAGAAGCCACTGTTGATGCTGCTTTGCAATCTTTTATTGGCGAGATTTGCCAAATTCCGCCGATGTATTCGGCGGTCAAGGTGAACGGGCGCAAGCTCTACGAGTACGCTCGTGCGGGGCAGGAAGTGGAGCGTCCCAAGCGCCAGGTGACCATTTACTCTTTTGCACGAACCAGTCCGATTTCTTATGAAAATAGCTGCGCTTCTTTCCGTTTTCGGGTCAAATGCAGCAAGGGAACTTACATCCGTACCTTGTCTGTCGACCTGGGGTACAAGCTGGGCTATGCCAGCCACATGTCTCACTTGATGCGGACGGAGGCTGCGGGCATGAAACTATCGACTGCCCTAACCCTCGCTCAAATTGCAGAGCTAATCGAAAAAGGCGACCTATCTTTCTTGCAGCCTTTGGAACTTGGTATCGGCGATTTGGAAATAGCAGAGCTGTCTGAGCAGGATTTGCAAGAAGTGCAGTTCGGGCGTTTTATCAAGCTAGGTTTAGAAGCTCCGCTTTTAGCCGGCTTCTACCAAGGAAAATTGATAGCGATTTTAGAAAAAAGAGACGATTTCTACAAGCCTAAAAAGGTCTTTCTTTGATATTTTGTGATAAAATAGATAATGATGAAAACGATTAGAATTAAAAATGAACATGACATTGAGCAATTAGAAGATACCGTCCTTATTTTGGGCTATTTTGACGGGCTTCATCAGGGGCATAAGGCGCTGTTTCAAAAAGCGCAGGAGATTGCTCAAGCCCAAAATCTGAAAATTGCTCTTTTGACCTTTCCAGAGTCACCCAAGCTGACTTTTGTCCGCTACAATCCGGAACTTCTCTTGCATTTAGCTAGTCCAGAAGACCGGCAGGCGCAGCTGGAGGCGCTAGGGGTGGACCTTCTCTACTTGATTGATTTTACGACTGATTTTGCTCAGCAGTCGCCGCGCGAATTTGTGGAGCGCTATTTGCGTTGCTTGCGAGCCAAGGTTGTGGTGGCTGGTTTTGACTATCATTTTGGAAAAGGGCGGGCAGGTGTCTATCAGTTGCAGCAATTTTTCACAGGTCAAGTGGTGGTGGTTGATGAAGTGCAGCTGGACGGCCAGAAGATTTCTTCGACCAGAATTCGGAATTGCCTGAGAGAAGGAAATATCGCTGAAGCCAACCTCTTATTGGGGCATCCTTTATCAACGCGCGGCATTGTTGTGCACGGAGACGCGCGGGGACGGACGATTGGCTTTCCTACGGCAAATCTGGCGCCTCTTGATAGGGTGATTTTGCCAGCGGACGGCGTTTATGTCGTGGATGTGGAGCATAAGGGTAAACGCTATCGCGGCATGGCAAGTGTTGGGAAAAATATGACCTTTAACGGAACAGAGCTGCGGTTTGAAGCCAATATTTTTGATTTTTCGCAGGATATTTATGGCGATACCATTCGGATTTTTTGGTTGGATAAAATCCGCGATATGGTCAAGTTTGACGATATTGATAGTCTCTGTCGACAACTACACGAGGATGAGAATGTTGCCCGTAACTGGTCTAAATGAAAAAGAAAAAGGAGTCAGAGAGCTCAATTAGATTGATGAAGAGTTTATTTTCTTACTCCACGCAGTTGATTAGATATAGTTTGCCTCTATAGAGGGGAAATTTGCCAATCAATCACTGTACTTTTATAAAATTTCTGATCAAAATAAGTGAGGCTGGAGATTTGGCTCTTTGTCAACTGTAGTGGGTTGATGAGAAGTTATAATCTGGAGAGGACTAAATCAGTCCTCTCCTTTTTGATGTTCAAAGCGATGAGGATTCTAGTTTTAAAATTGTCAAAGTTCCGAAAGCCGAAAGCGTTTCGCTTGATGACTTTGATGAGGTTGTTAGTAGCTTCTAGTTTTGCGTTTGAGTAGGGCAGTTCCAGTGCGTTCAGGATCTTATCCTTGTTTTTCAAGAAGGTCTTAAAAACAGTTTGAAAAATAGGATTTACATAAGAAATGGTATCTTCAATGAGTCCAAAGAAATG
>NZ_KB904396.1 GCF_000380065.1 Streptococcus massiliensis DSM 18628
TTTTAGGGTGATAAGACGGGCGACCAAAGGCATGATAGAAGGCGTGGAAGTGACAATCCTCCAAAGTATTCACCACTTTTTCAATCGTAAAGACGAGATGGTCTTGTGGCAAGAAAGAACTGATTTCTAGTGGTAAAGTTGTTTGATTTGTGTTATAGTGAATATGCATGGGATAGCCTTTCTAAATNGTTTATTGTGCAATTCTATTTTACCAAGACTATCGCAACCATGCAAAAAAGCAACGGATTTGCCGTTGCTTTTTTTGGAGATAAGGGACTATTGTCCCAGGCTCTTTTTATTGTCTGTAAGGTACGTTGGTAAGTAAGAAAGAACTTATTGTCAACCATAATAGATAGAAAAAATCTGTGATTTTAGAGAAGATTGAAAAAGTCTTCTCTTTTTGCATGTTTACAACAATTCTCATCATGTAGTTTTTACATTTAGAACAATTTATATTGATTTTAACTCACTCATTATGGATTTTTGAGTTAAAAGTGGGCTAGCTAGTCTAGCTCCTTTTTTGCTGCAAACTTCTCCATAAAGTGGTATAATAGAATGGATTGTAAAATCTTGAATTGAGGAAAAACATGCAGCATGTATTCATCATCGGAAGTCGCGGACTTCCTGCTAAATATGGTGGTTTTGAAACCTTTGTTGAAAAGTTGGTCGAAAATCAACAGTCATCTCAGATTCAGTACCACGTGGCTTGCTTGTCAGATGATGAAGCCTATCATCATTTTGATTACAAGGGAGTGGATTGTTTCACCATTCGCGCGCCTAAATTAGGCCCTGCACGGGTCATTGCCTATGATATGCTGGCAATCAACTACGGGCTCAAGCTGGTCAAGGAGCAGAAGTTAGAGCGTCCGATTTTCTATATTTTGGGAAATACGATTGGGGCTTTCATTGCCAGATTTGCAAGGAAAATCCATGCGGCTGGCGGACTTTTCTTTGTCAATCCTGACGGTCTAGAGTGGAAGCGTGCCAAATGGGCAGGCTATGTGCAGGCCTATCTCAAATATTCGGAGAAAATCATGACCAAGCATGCAGACTTGGTCATCTCAGACAATCGAGGAATTGAGAACTACATTCAGCAGGCTTATCCTTGGTCTAAGACCACTTTTATCGCTTACGGAACGGATTTGAGTTTGTCTAGCTTGACGGCTAGCGACAGCAAGGTGCGAGATTTTTTTGACAAGTGGAGCAGTCAGGAGAAAGACTATTATTTGATTGTGGGGCGTTTTGTCCCCGAAAATAACTACGAGACCGCCATTCGTCAATTTATGAAATCAAGCACTGAGCGGGATCTCATCATCATTTGCAATCAGGAGGGCAATCCTTATTTTGAGGAATTGCGCCAGAAAACGAATTTTGAAAAAGACAAGCGGATTAAGTTCGTCGGGACGGTTTACGACCAAGCCTTACTCAAATATATCCGCAACCAAGCCTTTGCCTATATTCATGGGCATGAGGTGGGCGGCACCAATCCAGGGCTTCTGGAAGCACTGGCTCAGACAGATTTAAACTTGGTCTTAGGCGTTGACTTTAATCAACAAGTCGCTAAAGATACGGCCTACTATTGGCACAAGGAAGATGATAGTTTGGCGGCTTTGATTGACCAAGTGGATAAAGAGCAGGATTTTCGCGCGCTCGGTCAGGCTGCCAAGGACAATATGAAAGAAGATTACACCTGGGAAAAAATTGTGGGTGAATACGAGGAATTATTTTTATCATGAAAGTCAATATTCTCATGTCCACCTATAACGGTGAGAAATTTTTAGAGCAGCAAATTGAAAGTATCCAGCAGCAGACCTTTCCAGACTGGAACCTGCTCATTCGCGATGACGGCTCGAGCGATGCGACCGTTCAAATCATTGAGCGCTTTGTCAAGCAGGATCCGCGCATTCGCTTTATCAATGAGGCGGGCGAGGGGAATTTGGGCGTCATCAAGAGCTTTCATCGCCTGCTAGATTTTGAAGCAGCTGATTATTACTTTTTCAGCGACCAAGACGATGTTTGGCTGCCGGACAAGGTAGCCATGCAGATGCTTACAGCTGCAGAGTATGAGACTGATCAGCCGCTTTTGGTTTATACAGACTTGAAAGTGGTGGATCAAGACTTAAATGTCGTTCACGAAAGCATGATACGAGCTCAGTCAGGACATGCCAACACCGAACTTTTACAAGAATTGACTGAAAATACGGTAACGGGCGGTGTATCCATGATTAACCACAGCTTGGCTCGCTTGTGGACGGGAAAAGAGCAGCACGCTTTGCTTATGCACGACTGGTACTTGGCCTTACTCGCTACAGCTTTTGGACATTTGGTCTATTTAGACCAAGCAGGAGAGCTCTATCGCCAGCATGATAGCAATGTGCTGGGAGCGCGGACGCTACGCAAGAGAATGCAAAATTGGCTGCGACCGCATTTGCTTTTCACCAAGTACTGGAAGTTAATTGCGGATAGTCAAGAGCAGGCAAAAAATCTTCTGCCCCTGCCTCTGTCAGCAGAAAAGAAAGAGTTGATTGAACATTTTGTGACGATTATGGAAGTTCCCTTCAAGGAGCGTTTGAGGCGCTTACGCCACTATGGCTATCGAAAAAATCGCGCTTTTCACACTTTTATTTTTCGGACACTCATTCTCACAAAATTTGCTTATAAGGAGAAGAAATAATGGACTTTTTTAGTCAGAAAAATCGGATTCTCTTGAAAGAGATGATAAAAACAGACTTTAAATTACGCTATCAGGGAAGTTTGATTGGTCATTTATGGTCTATCTTAAAACCTCTTATGCTATTTACAATCATGTATCTAGTTTTTGTACGTTTTTTGCGTTTCGATGATGGAACCCCGCACTATGCGGTTGGTCTCTTACTTGGTATGGTTACGTGGAATTTTTTCACAGAGGCTACTAGCATGGGCATGTTATCCATAGTTTCTCGCGGAGACTTGCTGAGAAAGATTAACTTTCCTAAAGAAATCATTGTCATTTCATCTGTTTGTGGAGCAGCAATTAATTACTCAATCAACTTGGTTGTTGTTTTGGTATTTGGTTTGATTAATGGTATTTCTCTTAGCTTGAGTATGTTGGTTGTCGTTCCCTTATTTATTGAATTGGCCTTGTTTTCAACGGGTATAGCTTTTATTTTAGCAACTTATTTTGTTAAATTTAGAGATATGGGACCTATCTGGGAAGTCATTCTTCAAGCTGGTATGTATGCAACGCCTATCATTTACTCCATTACCTATATCATTCAGCGCGGACATGATACCATTGCTAAAATTATGATGATGAATCCTTTAGCACAGATTATTCAAGAATTGAGGCACTATATTGTCTATTCAGGTACAATCGTTAGTTGGGAAATGTTCAATAATAAATTCTTTGTTCTGATTCCGTATCTCTTGTCTCTTGGAGTATTTATTATTGGCTACCTCATCTTTAAAAGAAATGCAAAGAAATTCGCGGAGATTCTATAATGTCAGAAAAACAAATTGTATTGAAAGTAGATAAGGTCAGTAAGACATTCAGATTGCCTACTGAAGCAACTCAAAGTCTTAGAACAAGTCTAGTTAATTACTTTAGAGGAATTAAAGGATACAAAGAACAACATGTTTTGGAAAACATTTCCTTTGAAGTTGAAAAAGGTGATTTCTTCGGGATTGTTGGTCGAAACGGTTCCGGTAAATCAACACTTTTAAAAATAATCTCTAAAATTTATAGTCCAGAATCAGGAACGGTTACAGTGAATGGAACCTTAGTCCCCTTTATCGAGTTGGGAGTGGGTTTTAATCCAGAATTAACAGGTCGAGAAAATGTTTATATGAATGGTGCTCTTCTTGGTTTTTCAAAGGAGGCAGTTGATGATATGTATCATGATATCGTTGAATTTGCTGAACTTGAGGAATTTATGGATCAAAAACTAAAAAATTATTCGTCTGGTATGCAAGTGCGCCTAGCCTTTTCAATTGCTATTAAAGCACAAGGTGATATTCTGATTCTTGACGAGGTTTTAGCAGTTGGTGATGAAGCTTTTCAACGAAAATGTTTTGATTATTTTGCACAACTGAAGCGGCAGAAAAAAACAGTTATCTTAGTCACACACTCGATGGAGCAAGTTCAACGTTTCTGTAATAAGGCTATGCTCATTGACAAAGGTCATAAGACCGAAATTGGAACACCGATGGAAATTGCTCGTATTTATAAGGCATTAAATGGAATTGATGTGGAGGTTGAGAAGGAAACGGTCTCAGAAAATCAAGGTATTTCGGTAGATGCTAATTTTAAAAACGATGAAAATAAAAAACTTATTTTCGATTTCACAACTTCCTTTGAGAAGTTGATTGAAGATCCTGTTTTAACGTTTACGATTCACAAAGTTACTGGTGAATTGCTTTTCCGCTGGGTTTCAGACGAAGAATTAGATGAACAAGTTGTCGTAAAAAATGGACGAAATTCATTGCACTTAGAAATTCAGAATATCTTTCCAAATGGGAAGTTTATAACAGAATTTGGAGTGAAATCAAGAGATCGTTCAAAAGAATATGCTTTGTTTAGTGGTATCACAGATTTTGAGCTAATCAATCGTGGAAAAGCAGGTAATAATATTTATTGGAAACCAGAAGTTTCATTCTTGATAAAATAATAACTCCGGAGACACCATATGTTTAGAGGAAAAAGATTTTTATTGACACATATTTGGCTACGCGGATTTGGTGGAGCCGAGCTGAATATTTTAGAATTGGCTACTTTTCTTAAA
The DNA here is from genome assembly GCF_000380065.1 of Streptococcus massiliensis DSM 18628. GTDB lineage: Bacteria > Bacillota > Bacilli > Lactobacillales > Streptococcaceae > Streptococcus > Streptococcus massiliensis. The sequence continues at coordinate 4,761 of NZ_KB904396.1, forward strand.
AGAAATGGAGCAGAAGTAGAAGTATTTACTTTTCTTCTCTTATCACCTTTGGCAGAGGAGTTTACCAAAAATGGAATTACTGTAATAGATGACATCGATCATTCTTTTACTGTGTCAGACTACGATTACATTTGGTGTGCTCAAAATATCCTCCCTCCTGCAATAGTCCAAGAGTTAATGAATAAACAAACTAAACTTCCTAAGTTTGCCTTTTTTCACATGGCTGCCTTAGAAGATCATGTTTTAGAACAACCTTATATTCATCAATTGGAAACGAAGCTTTCTTCCTCAGCGTTAGCAATTTCTGAAGAAATAATAGAGAAAAATTTATCTCGTTATTTCACCGAAAATGAGAATATAGTTTTATATCAAAATCCAGCCCCAAGTGAGTATGGGAGTTATACTTTTGGTAGAAAAACGCTAAAAAAGATTATGGTAATTTCCAATCATCCGCCAAAAGAATTATTGGATCTGTCCGAGGTATTTCAGGAAAAAGATATCGTTGTTGATTATTATGGCGTTTGGTCGGACAAATACGAGTTGGCAAGTCCAGAGTTATTCCTTAATTATGATTGTGTCATCGGTATCGGAAAAAATGTGCAATATTGCTTAACAATAGGAATACCTATCTATATTTATGACCATTTTAACGGACCAGGATTTCTTAATGAAGAAAATTTTGCTCTTGCAGAGAAACATAATTTTTCTGGGCGAGGATTTGAGCAGCTTAAACGAACTAGTAAGGAAATAGCTGAAGAAATTCTCGTCAATTTTGAAAAAACTCGAGAATTTCAAATGGACAATTTAGCAACTTTTAGAGATAAGTTTCTGATGGATCATGTTATCAAGAGGGTGATTGACTATTTGGATAAACAAAATAAGGAGATTAAAGCGTTCGACTTACCATATGCCAGTTATGTCCAAGCTATGATTTTATTGATTAAAAATACAGTTGTTAGACTTGATAATGACGTGGTTAATTTGTGGAAACAAATTGATGTGGATAAAAATGAAATAAATATTTTAAATGAACAATTACTAGCTTTAGAAGAAAATAGAGATTATTGGAAGTCTGAACAAGAAAAGCTTTACAAAGAAATTGGACTTATCAAAGTCTCTAGATCCTATCGTTTCTTTGAAAAATTAAGACAATTACGAAAAAGAACTAAAAGGAAATAAAAGATTAAAAGGAGTCAGGTTAAAATGAACCGTATCATCAGAAGTTACCAAAACGAAGGAGCGCGAGCAACGCTTAGAAAAATTTATGAACGTCTCTCAGGGAAAAAGAATCCGCAAACTATTTCTTCAAAAATAGATCTAAATCATATTCCAGTGATGCCTCAGTTTGAAGATATTGCACTAGCCGATTATATCAATCAACCTTATCAAAAACCTTCTAAACTAAACAAAGATAAATTAAATATCGCTTGGGTCACTCCACCAGTGGGACCGGGAGGGGGCGGTCATACTACGATTTCACGTTTTGTGAAACACCTCCAAGCTCAAGGTCATCAATTAACCTTTTATATCTATAGAAATAATACTATCAATCAATCTGCGAAAGAAGCACAAGAAGTATTTGAACGTTCTTACGGCTTAAATGTTTTATGTAAGGAATTAGAAGAATTTACCAAAGAAGATGTAGTTTTTGCAACGAGTTGGGAAACGGCTTATGCTGTCTTTAATTTAGCAGGTGAGAACTTACATAAATTTTATTTTGTTCAAGACTTTGAACCTGTATTTTATGGGCTAGGTTCACGTTATAAGCTGGCTGAAGCTACCTACAAGTTTGGATTTTATGGAATTACAGCAGGAAAATGGTTGCCTAAGAAGCTACAAGAATATGGTATGGATGCAGATTATTTTAATTTTGGTGCAGACATTGACATTTATCGACCAAAAGAAGAGAAGCTAAAGAAAAAGAAAATTTGTTTTTATGCTCGGGCGCATACTGAAAGACGTGGATTTGAACTTGGTGTTATGGCTTTAAAAATTTTTAAGGAAAGACACCCAGAGTATGAAATTGAGTTTTTTGGGCAAGATATGTCTGCTTATGATATTCCTTTTGAGTTTACGAACCGAGGAATTTTGACCAAAGAACAATTGGCAACTTTATATCACGAAAGTGTTGCGTGCTTAGTTCTTTCTTTGACAAACGTTTCCTTGTTGCCATTAGAGTTATTAGTAGCGGGCTGTATTCCTGTCATGAATGAAGGTGAAAATAATACAATGGTCTTAGGAGATAACTCAGATATTGCCTATGCTCAGGCCTATCCTGTTGCTCTGGCTGAGGAATTATGTAAAGCAGTTGATCGCGACTCTAAGGAAGAATATGCTAAGGAAATTAGCAGCCATTATGATAACATTTCGTGGGAAGAAAGTTATAAAAAAGTAGAAGCGATTATTCGCCGTGAGGTAATCAATGAATGAGAAATTAAAAGCGACTGTATTTATTCCAGTTTATAATGGAGAACATGACCACCTTGAAGAAACACTCACCGCTTTGTATAAACAGAAAACAGATTTTAAGTGGGATGTATTGGTAACAGATTCTGGTTCAAGTGATAAATCCGTACTAATCATTGAAAAGTTTGCTCAGCAATATGGTAATTTAACTCTAAAAGAAATAGCCAAGGAAGATTACTCGCATGGTGCTACACGTCAAATGGCGGCCGAGATTTCTCGGGGAGAATTCATGGTTTATTTAACACAGGATGCCATTCCTTATAATGAAAATTGGTTATCAGAAATGATCGCGCCGTTTGAAATAAACAATAAAATTGTTGCTGTTTTAGGGCGTCAAAAACCACGTTTATCTTGTTTTCCCGCAATGAAGTACGATATCAATGCAGTTTTTAACGAACAAGGTGTTGAAGATGCAATTACTATTTGGAAAAGAGATAATCCAGATTTTGTAGGCAAATATACAAAAGAATCTTTTTATAGTGATGTTTGCTCAGCCGCTCCAAGAGAGTTTTTGCTTCGTACAATCCCTTATCGACCGGTTAAGTACTCAGAAGATTATGAGTATGGAAAAGATGTTATGGATGCTGGTTATTTGAAAGCCTATAACTCTAAAGCAATTGTTGAGCATTCAAATGATGTATTTCTATCACAATATAAAAAACGTATCTTTGATGAGACCTATAATGTACGATTAAATAGTGGAATTACGAATAACATTTCACTTTTAACAGTAGTATGGAACTCTTTTAAAGGAACCATGAAAGATGCGCCAAAGATTTTCCGAGATAAGGATTTTTCTTGGAAGAGAAAATGCTATTGGACTTTGGTGAATCCCTTATTCCATCTTGAAAAATGGCGGGGAATTCGTTTAGCCAATAGAGTTAATTTGAATCAGAATCATTCAAAATATTCTTTAGAACAGGGAAAAAGATAGACTTAGTCTAATCTAGGGGAAGATAATGAAATTAAGTTTTGAAAAGATAAGAAATATTGTTATCTCAATCTTATTAATAATATTTTGTCAATTAACAATTAACCTACCTTTCAAACTAAAATTAGAACAAAATTTTTGGTTTATTGTGATAGGAGTTGTTCTCTACTTTATTATCACTGACTTTCATAAAAAAGAAAAGCTGGCTAAAAATGCGTTCTTCTTGATCCTAATTTTTGGTAGCGTGGTTGCTCTTAATCGACCCGTACAATATGGTCTGGATGAAGAAACACATTTAGAGAATGCAATTGGCATATCCGATAGTCTATTCTTTAAGTATTCAAAAGAAGATATATCAGATTATGACGCAGTCCTGATACATGATGGAATTCGAAATCAAAAAAATTTTCAAGGTGATGATTATTGGTATTCCGTAGAACATAAAGATAGTAAGATTAGTGGGAAACCGATTGGTTTTGATAATCCCGCTTATATCCCTGGAATGATTGGTTGGAATTTGGGACGATTGATTTCTAACAAAGTATATGTGTCATACTATCTAGGACGAATTTTCCATGTTTTAGCATATGCATTATTAGTCTTTTTTGCTATTAAATTAGGCAGAGCATATAAAGAACTGATTTATCTACTAGGAACATTGCCATCTACGATTTATATCATTTCAAGTTATCATTATGACTATCTTTATTTTGGGATGTCTTTACTTTTAATTGCACTTCTTACTAACATTTTGTCTGGTTATACAAAAATTACTAACAAAATCGCTATTGCCTTTCAAGCTATGGTTCTACCTTTTGCCTTTGCAAAGTTTCCTTTTGTATTAGCTGGCAGTTTACTATCAATCTTATCTGAAAAATATTACGAAACAAGAAAAGTAAGATGGCTATCAACAGGGTTGTTCTTTTTAAATATGCTCTTTGCCTTACTTTTTGCAGGCTTTATTCGTGTGTTTGACACCACTGCAAGTGTTGCTGGTGAGAGACCTAGTATCTTTTACTTTATTAGGCACCCATTTCCTGTTATTAGAACGTTACTCAATGCTCCATCAGCTATTTTAGATAATTTTGTTAGTCGACCTTTACAGTATATTGCGAAAGATTCTCCTTTATTAATAACTATGACAGCTATCTTTTTTGTAGTATGCCTGTTTGTAATATCAATTCAAACAAAAGTAAAACTTTCCCCTGCTTTTAAGTTGTTCACAGTTTCCCTTTTCATTGGTATAGCAGCTTTACTAGCTTATGCAATGACGGGAGATCCGCGTGTTTATACACCTGGTAGTATTTGGATTGGTGGAGTTCAGGGAAGATATTATTTTCTAATGATTACTTTTCTTCCTCTTTTCTTAGGAGATTTTCTTCATCGAAAATTTGAAATTCGACCATTTTCAGAACAGGAATCGAATTTCTTTACTGGTATTTTGCAGTATGGCATAACTTTTTTAGTGATTTTTACAATGGGTGTAGCTTTATACACTCAAATATAGAGGGGTTGGAATGTCTTTGTCATCATTGTTAAAGTTAGCTTTCTCCTCTTTGTTTAAAACGGGTGTACATATGAAAATGTTTAAAAAGATATCACAACAGGATCAACTTTATCTTTATTTTATCTTATTATGTTTTCTAATCAATAATTATTTAGTGCAGGAAGCGATTATTAAGACACAGAAAGAAGTTAGAGGAATTGAAAATTATCAAACAGGTAGCCTCTTTCTTTATGTTGTTGGAATGACAAGTGTAGCTTTTTTTGTAAGTAGTTATCACATTAATTGGAAATTTTTATTAAAAATACCCATTATTTACCTTGTTTATTCCGGACTTTCTTATTTAATTTAGATAACTCTTAATATAAATAATCCAAGTTTTAAATGGAATCACTTTATAGAAAACCATTATTATCAAGAAGGTTACTTTCTAACCTTCATGATATTGGTGATTTTAATTGTGCTTTTAAAATTGCTTAGATCAAAATTTAAGTTTTTTAATAGAATCAAAAATTTAGATCTTCCTGTAGATTTCGATAACATTATTTTCTCTCAACTATTTTTATCCTTTTGCTTAACGGATACGAAGATAGTCAGTCTTTTGGCTCATACGCAGTGGGTAATGCGTTTAAAAGAAACCTATTTTTCGGAAGAACACTTTTGGGTTATTCTGGCTACCGTTATACTCTTATCTTTAGTGGGGACAGGTCTATCTTACTTAGTAACTAGAGGATTACGCGATTTCATCCATAATCGTTCAAGTTTTGCCTTAGCAGTGATTACTAGTTTGATTTTTGCGGTCATATTTAACTTAGCTATTCAAATGAGTTTGGGAGAGGGAGTGCCTCATTATGGTACCTTTATTTTCCAAGGAGCTGTTGATTTTCAATTTGTTATCTTTTCTTTAGTTTTCCTACTTATCTATGTCCTTATCAACCGATATACTATCGCTTCCATTTTGATTTTATTTTTAGGAGTTACGTTTACTTATGCTAATTACCTAAAAGTAAGTATGAGAGGAGAGCCGATATTGCCAAGCGATTTAGTTTGGGTACTAAAACCTCAGACTTTATTCGGATTTGTGGATGCTTCCTTTTTCATATATTTCTTTATTGGACTTTCAGCAATAGGTCTAGTTTTATTCTTTGTTAGAAAATATTTATTTTCTAATCCCATTTTACCTTCTTGGAAATGGCAAGCAGCTATCAGTATCATTCTTCTTAGTCCGTTTGTTATGATTTTTCAATTATTAGGAATGAGAAATGATAACAAGATTCCTGAGAATGTTCCTATCCTTTCTGTTCTCAATATATTGCATGGATGGGAAATTTAAATCATGCAAGATATAAATCCTTATCCTTTGTTTGGTTTAATCAATTAGCAATTCCTGTAATGGATGAACCGAAGAACTATAATGCTACTACTATAAAAAAGATAGAGGAAAAGTACAAGAAGTTAGCTACTAAAATAAATGCCGTACGTAAAGAAAATTTAGAGAATCAGACAGTCATTTATCTTCTAAGCGAAAGTTTTTCAGATCCTACAAGAGTAGAAGGGATTACTGTTTCTGAAAACCCAATTCCATATATTCAAGAGGTTAAATCGAAATTTACAAGTGGTTTAATGAAGTTTGATGGTTATGGTGGTGGGACTGCTAATATGGAATTTCAGACTTTAACAGGTCTTCCTTTTTACAACCTATCTCCTAATGTATCAGTTATCTATACGGAAGTTTTTCCACAAATGAAATACATCCCAACTATTAGTGATGTTTATAAATCAACTAATCGCATAGCTATTCATCTGGCGAGCGGATCAAATTATTCGCGTGATTATATTTATAGAAGCTTGAAATTTAACGATTTTCTTAATACAGATAATAAAAAAACATCTTTTAAAAGCGAAGGTTCGTATCCTAGCGATGCTTCTACTTATTAGTTAGTTTTAGATAATATTAAAAAAGACCAGAATCAGTTTTTCTCTGTGATTACTATGCAAAATCACGCAGTATGGCAAGAGTCTAATCCACCTGAAATAACAGCAGAAGGTAAAGGTTTTGCTGATGATGAGAATGACAAGTTGAGAAGTTATACTCACCTCCTCCGTCATACAGATAATGCGACAAAAGACTTTTTCAGCAAGTTATCACAATTAAATAAAAAGTAACAGTTGTTTTTTACGGAGACCATTTACCAGGATTGTATCCTTTGACGATGTTCGATAAAAATCCTGACAGTCAATACCAGACTGATTACTTTATTTGGTCTAATTATGAAACTCCTAAATTAAATTATCCTCTAGTTAATTCCAGCGATTTCTCGGCTTTAATGTTGGAACAAACAAATTCCAAAGTGTCGCCATACTACGCGCTCCTGACCAATGTTCTGCACAATGCGAGCGTTGATAAAAAGAACTTAGATTCGGAAGCGCAGCAAATAGCGGACGAGATGAAGCTGGTGGAATACGATGTGGTCAGCGGGGAAAAGTACTTGTCTAAAGATTTTTTTAAACTATCCAGCAAATAAAAAATAGAATAGGGACTTTCCTATTCTATTTTCCCCTTTTTTATGCTAAACTAATAGTAGGTAGATGATATTTTAGGTTTAAGTACTTATTTAACACTTGTACTTAGGGGAGGCGCAAAATGATTAAGTTGTTTGGGCAAGTTCGTTACCATTGGCAACCAGAGTTGTCTGTATCAATTATTTATTGGTCTTTATCAGTTGTTCCAATTTTTATTGGTTTTGCACTGATGTATGAAAGTTCAAATGTTCCGACACTAGTTCTATCTTTAATTTTTGCTTGTCTGGTATTTCTTGCATTAGGTGTTCATCGTTATTTCACTATTTGCGATAATGGTAATTTACGTGTGATTGCAGCATTGCCATTTCGTTCTTCAAAAATTCAGATTGCAACAATTGATAAAGTGGAGGTTAATAAAACCTCTGTCACTTTCCATTTTAATAATGGCAAAAAAAAGCGCACTTTCTACATGAGGAAGTGGCCTAAGAAGTATTTTATCAACGCTCTAGCTCTTAATCCTTACTTTAAGGGTGAGGTTGAATTGAGTGATCATTTGATTAATTTGGATTATTTTGAGACTTATTATACGGATTAGTAGCAAGGAGTGCGCGAGTAGGGCAGTTTCGGATAGCTTCGAGAAGTTCTGGTGAGCTGGGATATTCTTGTTCGAGTTCATCATTGTTGCTAAATTTGACAATTCCATTGTCATGATAATCAAAGATCTCAGAATAGGTTTGACAAAGCCCACAAGCGATACAGCGCTCGGGTAGGAGTTTAACTTTCATAATTCTATTGTAATCGGATTTTGAAAAAAATACAAGGAGGAAGTCATGGCAAAAGAACCATGGGAAGAAAATGTGTATGATAAGGGAGAAGAAACCTTGAGAAGAAGTAAAAAATCAGTAGACGCATGGGCAAATCGCATTTTGACTATTTTAGCAGTTATTTTCTTTATAGTTGTTATTGTTATTGTTGCAACAATGTTTTACCTGTCTACAGGCGGAAGCAATGAGAAAAAGGCAACTGAAGGCTTTCATAGTTCAGGTGCGGCGGTGAGTACGGTTAGTAGTGCACCAGCAATTTCACAGACAGAAACAAGTGAGACTGAGTCATCGCAATCATCTGGTCCGGGAACCATTACAGTTCAAGCTGGCGAGGGTGAGGCTTCTATCGCAGCGCGTGCGGGGATTTCCATTGCCCAGCTAGAGCAGCTCAACCCGCAGCATATGACACAGGGTTACTGGTATGCTAATCCAGGCGACGTGGTAAAAATCCAATAGGAGTTAGAAATGAGACAAATTCAGATTGCTATTGACGGTCCAGCTTCGAGTGGCAAGAGCACTGTTGCCAAAATCATCGCTAAAGATTTGGGTTACATCTATCTTGATACTGGGGCTATGTACCGTGCAGCGACGTATCTTGTCTTGCAAAATCAGTTGACAGCTGAAAATGTGGACGAGATCACTGCACTTTTGGAGGAATATCCAATTAGTTTTGGGCGCAGTGAAGATGGAGAACAGCTAGTCTTTGTCGGTGATGTTGATATTAGCCACCCGATTCGGGGAAATGATGTGACTAATAACGTATCTTGGCTGGCGGCTTTGGCGCCTGTTCGTGAGAAATTGGTTGCTCTTCAGCAGCAAATTGCTAGCCAAGGTGGCATTGTCATGGACGGTCGCGATATTGGAACGGTCGTTTTGCCCCAAGCCGAGCTGAAAATCTTTTTGGTTGCTTCGGTGGAAGAAAGAGCGGAGCGTCGTTATAAGGAAAATCTGGAAAAGGGAATTGAGACGGACTTTGAAGTCTTGAAAAAAGAGATTGCCGAGCGTGATTACAAGGATAGTCATCGAGAGGTTTCCCCTTTAAAACCAGCAGAGGATTCAATCACTTTTGATACAACAGGAGTGAGCATTCCTGAGGTTGTGGCTTTTATTGAAGAAAAAGCGCAAAAAATTCTTGACAAGTAAGCTGAAACTTGGTATGATAGTAGAGTTGAGAAAAGCAGAAGTGAGAACTTCTCGCCTTGCGACTAACGTTGTCTGGCTCTACGGATTAAGTTTCAGGAATGAAATACTATCATGTAGTGTGGGCTTGCGTTAACAAGTCCGCATTTGTTTTTCTCTAAAAAGGAAAAAGAGGTGAAAACCATCGCAAAACAAGACTTATTCATCAATGATGAGATTCGTGTTCGTGAAGTTCGTTTGATCGGTCTTGACGGCGAACAATTAGGCATCAAGCCACTTAGTGAAGCGCAAGCGATTGCCGACGATGCTAATGTGGATTTGGTCTTGATTCAGCCACAAGCTAAGCCGCCTGTTGCGAAGATTATGGACTATGGCAAGTTCAAATTTGAGTATCAGAAAAAGCAAAAGGAACAACGCAAAAAGCAAAGCGTGATTACGATTAAAGAAGTGCGTCTTAGTCCGACCATTGACAAGGGAGACTTTGAGACCAAACTTCGCAATGCACGAAAATTCCTTGAAAAAGGGAATAAAGTGAAGGTATCCATTCGCTTTAAGGGGCGGATGATTACCCATAAAGAAATTGGAGCTAAGGTTTTAGCGGATTTTGCTCAAGCGACGCAAGATATTGCAATCATTGAACAAAGAGCTAAGATGGATGGACGTCAAATGTTTATGCAGTTAGCACCAATTCCTGACAAGAAATAATTGTCGAAAGTTAGAAAAAGGAGAATATATCATGCCAAAACAAAAAACACACCGCGCATCAGCTAAACGTTTTAAACGTACAGGTTCTGGTGGCTTGAAACGCTTCCGTGCTTACACTTCTCACCGTTTCCACGGAAAAACTAAAAAACAACGTCGTCATCTTCGTAAAGCAGCAATGGTATCTGCAGGAGATTTCAAACGTATCAAAGCAATGCTGACAGGTCTTAAATAAGAGATATTGTAGCAGATTATTCTAGGAAATATTGGAGGAAATATAAATGGCACGTGTTAAAGGTGGCGTTGTATCACGCAAACGTCGTAAACGTATTTTAAAATTAGCTAAAGGTTACTATGGTGCAAAACATATCTTGTTCCGTACTGCAAAAGAACAAGTAATGAATTCTTACTACTATGCATACCGTGACCGTCGTCAAAAGAAACGTGATTTCCGCAAATTGTGGATTACACGTATCAATGCGGCAGCTCGTTTGAACGGACTTTCATATTCACAACTGATGCACGGTTTGAAGTTGGCAGAAATCGAAGTGAACCGTAAAATGCTTGCGGACCTTGCTGTTAATGACGCGGCAGCTTTCACAGCGCTTGCAGATGCAGCCAAGGCTAAACTTGGTAAGTAACATCTAAAACAGGGGTAGAAGCTCCTGTTTTTTTCTTTTTATGGTATACTAGTAGAAAATAAGAAAGAGGTGGCTATATGGCTAGTAAAATGTTGCACACTTGCTTGCGGGTGGAAAACTTGGAAGCATCAATCGAATTTTATGAACAGGCTTTCGGCTTTAAGGAATTGCGCCGCAAGGACTTTCCAGATTACAAGTTTACCATTGTTTACTTGGGGCTTGAGGGCGACGACTACGAGCTGGAATTGACCTATAATTATGACCATGGTCCTTACGTAATCGGTGATGGTTTTGCCCATGTGGCTCTTAGTACGCCAGATTTGGAAGGTTTGCATGCCGAGCATAGCAAGGCTGGTTATGAAGTGACAGAGCCTAAGGGACTGCCGGGCAATCCGCTAAATTACTATTTTGTCAAAGACCCAGACGGCTACAAGGTTGAGGTTATTCGTGAAAAATCTCTCTAATAAAAAAGTTTGAGCATGCTCAAACTTTTTTATTAGAATTTTATTGGTTAATCATTCTTGGTTTTATTTATTAGGGAAGCCTCATATGAATTGCCAAAAGCTGTATTAAAGAAATTCTGTCGAATCATACCAAATACTTTTAAAAAAGTGAATATGTCAATTATTGCAGAGATACAACATGCTCTTTTTCTATGAAAATACAACTTTGCTACCATGGAGTTCGTTCACACCCAATTCGTCAATAAATCGCTGGCGATTGTCTAGATTAATTCCGCCACCAGGCAAAATGGTCAAGCGCCCTGCTGCATGCTTAATCAATTCCTTGTACCAGGCCAAACGTTCTTCCAAACTATCGCCATTTTTCCCAGCACGAGTTAAAATGCGACTAAAGCCATTTTCAGCCAACCAATCAATCGCTTCAAATTGGCGCTCGCGCGGAATGCAGTCAAAAGCCATGTGGAAGACCAATTCACATTCATCACCCAATGAACGAAAATGATCAACTTGGTCAGACAAATAGGCTAAAGCAGCCTCATCTAGCCACCCCTCGTCAGTCAAGCAGCCCAAAACGACTCCATTGGAACCTCGATCTATAGCAATAGCAATATCTGCTATCATACTTTCAACTTCAATTGGATTATAAACAAAATCACCACCGCGAGGGCGAATCATTGTCTGAATGTCAACATCATTTTTTCGTGCCCAAATACATGCTTCCTTAATAATGCCATAAGATGGTGTTGTTCCTCCCACAGCAAGGTTATCACAAAGTTCCACACGACGAGCCCCTGCCTCAAAAGCTTTCTGTAAATCAGTTAAATTTTCTGCACAAAATTCGTAAATCATATTTACTCCTTCATTTTTTATAGTCATAATGTAGCAAGTTTATTCTACTATAATCTATTCGATATTTCAAAGAAAAAATGAATATTTTTTATACTTGGTTGCCTGTCTAGTTACCTTTGTCTTGATATACTGAAGTTCTTTGGAGCTGTTTTTCTTCAATCTAGAATGATGTCTCTAAAGGGCAAAGGGGCTGATTCTTTCTATTGAGTTAAAACGTTACTTTTTATAAATGAAAATTGAGATTATACTAAAAGGGAGTGGGACAGAACTCATTCCCCTAAAAGGAATAGTTCGTTG
>NZ_KB904397.1 GCF_000380065.1 Streptococcus massiliensis DSM 18628
TTTTGTCCCATTGTCAATGATGTGAGACCAACAATCTAAGAAATAGAAAGCTGATATGTTATTCTTTACAAGGGGCTAGCCCCTTGTAAAGAATTTCTGATTTCAATAGGCGATAACCAGTTAAGAGTCTGCATGGGGAGGCGGTTAGACAGGTAAAGATAGTTTTTCATCTGCTTGATAAGGTCATCGTAAGAGTAAAATTGCAAGCGTTGGTAGAAGCGCCTGTTATCATTTCGGTGGCTGCGTTCAACCTTCCTATTGTGTCGTGGCGTTCGAGGGCGGATGCACTTGTGTTCAATTCCTAACTCCTGACAAAGGATATCCAAAGGATGGATCTGCTTGGTTTCCTTGAAATGAGTGAACTCAACACCATTATCGGTTTGAATCATTTTGGGCTGGTATTTAAAGTGTTTGATGGCCATTTTGACAAATTGCACGGTCGAATGTGAGGATTGTTCCTTGAAAGGGAAGATAAAGCGTTCTCTGGAGGCTTCGTCGATCATAGTGTACTGGTAAAACTTATCAGGAAGTTTGCCCGTGTAGCAGTGCTTTGGGACATATTTGACATCCATCTGCCACTTTATTCCCAGTTGTGTCGGAGTATCGTAGGGCTTGGGGACGTAAGCCTTCTTCTTTTTCTTGGTATCATTGAAGAATCCTAGTTTTCTCAAGACTCGGTAAAGGGAGTTAGGATGGCGTTTGTAACCTTTATTGACCTTGAGCTTGTAGAAAATCTCGATGAGAGTTGCATTGGGATTTCGCCGAATGCAGTTTTTAATCCAGGTGATTTCTTCATCGGTATGAGCATTTGGATGAGGAGTCAGAGGTTTGTGAGACTTATCCCGCAGAGAATCTTTTGTGCCGTCAAAACGCTTGTTCCAGCGCATGAGGGAAGCCTTTGAGACCTTGTATCTGCGACAGATGAAAGCGACTGATGCGCCAGTGCGATAGGTTTTGACCGCATGGTAGCGCGTATTGAGTGTGTGTGGCAAATAGCGGAGATGTTGTGGTATACTAGTCATGAGAAGATTCCTTTGTGGTAGTTGTGTCATGACTCTTATCATATCAAGGATTCTTCTTTTTGGCTTCAATTGGTCTCACATCATTGACAATGGGACAACGCTCAGATAGTCGCACATAAAAAAGAGGTTGGAAAGAAAATTCCCGACCTCTAAATTATTTAAAAGATGTATAGGGTGCAGCCATGTTGGAGTTCGCTGTTGTATGCTCCAACTTTTGGCATAAGCATCACGTGTCTTTCACAACCCCTAGCACATCTACTTACTACCAACATTGATCCGATTGATTGCCCTTTGCAAAGCAATTCGTGCACGTTTTTCCTGATCAATCAAATGTTTATCATGTGCCTCTTCTAACTCGTGTTCAGCACGAAGTTTAGCACGTTCGGCACGATTGATATCAATATCCCGCTCACGCTCTGCTGAGTCGGCAACAATCGTAATCAGATCATTGGCAATTTCAATAATGCCACCATTAACCGCAATCCAGTCCACATGATTGACATCATCAACACGACGAACTTTCAACTCATCAACAGCTAAAACTGCGATTGTGTTGATATGATGGGGCAAAATCCCCATTTCACCGTCAGTTGTACGAACTGTAACAAACTGGGCATGGTGATTATAAATCAAACCGTCTGGTGTCACAATTTGCACTGTCATTTGAGCCATAGGTCACCTCTTAAAATCCCATTTTTTCAGCCTTGGCGATAACGTCCTCAATCGAGCCAACACCACGAAAGGCATCTTCTGGTAGATGGTCATGCTTACCATCCAAGATTTCCTTGAAACCACGAACGGTGTCTGCTACCGGCACGTAAGATCCGGGTTGTCCTGTAAACTGCTCCGCAACGTTGAAATTTTGCGAAAGGAAAAATTGAATGCGGCGCGCACGCGCAACCAAGGTCTTCTCCTCGTCGGACAATTCGTCCATACCAAGAATGGCAATAATATCCTGCAATTCATGATAGCGTTGCAGCACTCGCTTGACTTCTGCCGCCACCGCATAGTGCTCTTCGCCGACAATTTCAGGCGCCAAAGCCCGTGAGCTTGACGCAAGAGGGTCCACCGCTGGATAGATACCTAGCTGAACCAATTTCCGCTCCAAGTTGGTCGTTGAATCCAAGTGGGCGAAAGCCGTAGCTGGCGCTGGGTCTGTATAGTCATCGGCTGGCACATAAATGGCTTGGATAGAAGTAACAGAACCTTTCTTGGTCGAAGTAATCCGTTCTTGCAGTTGCCCCATTTCAGTTGCCAAGGTTGGCTGGTAACCAACGGCTGACGGCATCCGTCCCAAAAGGGCAGACACTTCTGAACCTGCTTGGGTAAAGCGGAAGATATTATCGATAAAGAGCAGCACGTCTTGTCCTTCCACATCGCGGAAGTATTCGGCAATAGTCAAACCAGTCAAAGCCACCCGCATCCGAGCTCCCGGCGGTTCATTCATCTGACCAAAGACCATGGCCGTCTTTTCGATAACGCCAGATTCTTTCATTTCCCAGTAAAGGTCGTTCCCTTCACGAGTCCGCTCCCCGACACCAGTAAAGACGGAAATCCCACCGTGTTCTTGAGCGATATTATGAATCAATTCCTGAATGAGGACGGTCTTCCCTACTCCGGCACCACCGAAAAGTCCGACTTTCCCACCTTTTAGGTAAGGAGCCAGCAGGTCAATAACCTTGATTCCTGTTTCTAAAATTTCTGATGAGGTCGAAAGTTCATCGAAAGTCGGTGCTTTTTTATGGATTGGCTCGCGCAGCGCGTCTTCTGCAAAAGGAGCTTCCAAGTCAATGGTATCTCCCAGAACATTGAAGACCCGACCAAGCGTTTCCTTCCCGACTGGTACTGAAATAGGACGACCAGTATCCAAGACCTCCATTCCACGCGTCAAACCGTCGGTTGACTCCATGGCAATGGTCCGAACGACTCCGTCACCAAGCTCAAGAGCCACTTCAAGAACAATTTTTGATTTTTTCTCGTCATTTTTATAGACTACAAGTGCATTATTTATCTCAGGTAGCTTGTCATCCGTTGAAAAGACAACGTCCACAACCGGACCAATAACCTGAGCAATTTTGCCTGAGCTCATGTATTTCTCCTTTAAGATACAAAGCCCGTTAAGAAAACAAGGAAAAAATAGGCGGCCGAACAGGAGTTGCCAGCAACTCCGTTGTGAGACCCCCGCAAGGACAGCTAGCTTGGAGGCAAGCAGGAGCGCCGCCTACAAACAGATGTCTACTGCGTTTTGAAGTCACAACTTTTTCGTTCGCGATTTTCCAAAGTTTTTAGGGCGTATTCAATTTTACAAGATATGAGAACATCTAGTTATTTTTACATATATTCATATGTTCAAACTCGTATCTCACTCTTCTATTCTTTATGTATTGCATTATTCCAGCGCACTGGCACCTGCAACGATTTCCGTGATTTCCTGCGTAATGGCTGCTTGTCGCGCGCGATTATACTGAATGGTCAAATCGTTGATAACCTTTTTGGCATTGTCAGTCGCGGTCTGCATAGCAGTCATACCTGCTGCATTTTCAGCCGTCTTGGCATCAATAATCGCCCCGTAAATCATACTTTCTGCATACTGGGGTAATAATTGCTCCAAGATTGCTTCCCGACCGCACTCCAGCTCAAAATTATGGCTGTAGCCTTCGGTAGCTTCGTTGGGATCCAAGTCAACAATCGGAAGCATCTGCTCTACCCGCATCTGGCTGGTCAAGCTGTTGATGTGGTGATTGTAACAAACATAAAGCTCATCAAAAAGCTCATTTTGGTACATTTCCACGGCTTTGTTGATAATCTTGCTCACTTCGTCGAAGCTCGGCTGGTCAGCCAAACCGCGCAGTTCATAGACAGGCTGAATACCGCGCGCCTTGAAAAAGTCCGCGCCCATGCCACCGATAGAAATAATGGCAAAGTCATGCTTATCATGATACTCAGCCAGCATTTCCATCATAGCTTTGAGAATGGTCGCATTGTAACCACCGACCAGACCGCGGTCCGAGGTAATCACGATGTAACCCGTTTTCTTGACAGGGCGACTAATCAGAATGGGATTATTGGAAGAGCTAAAATTCCCAGAATGCAGCAAGTCGGTCAAGAGCTGACGAACCTTGGAAGCATAGATTTGGAAGTTTTTAGCCGCTTCCTCTGATTTCCCTAATTTTGCAGCAGAAACCATTTGCATGGCATTGGTAATTTGACTGGTGTTTTTCGTGGATGCAATTTTATTTTTTATATCATTCAAAGAAACTGCCATCTGACACCTCGATTTCTATTTGAAGTTGGATTGATTTTTAAATTCCGCAATAGCAGCGTCCAAGACTTCCTCATCAGGGAGGTCTTTGGTCACACGAATGGTTTCCAAAAGCTCCTCATGATGTGCATCAAAGTAATCATGCAATTCATCTTCAAAACGAACGATGTCATCGACTGGCACACTATCCAAGTAACCGTGTGTTAAAGCGTAGAGAATAACCACTTGCTTTTCCACTGGCAGCGGCTTGTGGACAGGTTGTTTCAAGACTTCCACCGTTCTGCGACCGCGGTTCAATTTCGCTTGTGTTGCCGCATCCAAATCAGAACCAAACTTGGTAAAGGCTTCTAATTCACGATAGCTGGCAAGGTCAATCCGCAGCGTACCTGCCACTTTTTTCATGGCCTTGATTTGCGCTGAACCACCGACCCGCGACACAGATGACCCCGCGTCAATAGCAGGACGAACTCCCGCATTAAAGAGGCTGTCGCTGAGGAAGATTTGTCCGTCAGTGATTGAAATCACGTTGGTTGCGATGTAGGCCGAGATGTCACCGGCTTGCGTTTCGATAAATGGCAGAGCGGTAATTGAGCCGCCGCCTAATTCATCAGAAACCTTGGCAGAACGCTCTAAAAGACGGCTGTGCAGATAGAAGACATCCCCAGGAAAGGCTTCACGTCCTGGTGGACGACGAAGAAGGAGGGACAATTCACGATAAGCCACCGCCTGCTTAGACAAATCGTCGTAAACGATGAGGACATGCTTGCCATTGTACATAAATTCTTCTGCCATTGCCACTCCAGCGTAAGGCGCCAAGTAAAGCAAAGGAGAAGGCTGGGAAGCAGATGCCGTCACGACAATGGTGTAATCCAAAGCGCCGTATTGACGTAGCGTTTCAACCTGCGTCCGCACTGTTGATTCCTTTTGACCAATGGCGACATAGATACAAATCATATCTTGTCCCTTTTGGTTCAAAATCGCGTCAATAGCAATCGTTGTCTTCCCCGTTTGGCGGTCTCCGATGACCAACTCCCGTTGCCCGCGACCGATTGGTACCAAGGCATCAATCGCCTTCCAACCTGTCTGCATGGGCTCTGTAACCGACTGACGCTCCATAACGCCGGGCGCTGGTGCTTCGACAGGACGGCTCTTGTCCGTCTCAATAGCCCCCAGTCCGTCAACAGGACGACCAAGCGGGTCTACAACACGACCGATGAGCGCATCGCCGACCGGCACTTCCATGATTTTACCCGTGCGACGAATGCTATCGCCCTCGCGAATATCTGTAAAATCACCCAGAATGATAATCCCGATGTCGTTTGCTTCTAAGTTTTGCGCCATACCGTAAGAGCCATTTTCAAAAATCAAAAGCTCTCCACTCATGGCATTGTCCAGACCATGAGCCCGCGCAATTCCATCACCAATATAAGTGACGACTCCCGTTTCTGTGACGTCAAAATTTGGCTGGAAATTTTCAATTTGTTGCTTAATTAAAGCGCTGATTTCTTGTGCGTTAATCGCCAAAATTCACACCACTTTCTATTTCAAATTTTCTTTTACTGCTTGTAATTGATGTTTAATGCTGGCATCAATCGTTTTGTTATTGGCTGTGATGACAAAGCCACCAATCAGATTGGCATCTTCTTCCTCTTTCAAAGAACGAACTTTCAAGCCCATTTTCTTTTCAATCAGTGGAAGCAAACGCTCCTTTTGCACCTCTGACAAAGCCTGAGTTGACTTGACCGTCACTTCAAATTCATTGCTAATCTTCTCTAGCTTGCTCAAACTATCCACCACCAGCGGATAAAGCAAATCTTCGCGATTATTTTCAATCAAGAGACTAAGCAAGTTGTCGACTAGCTGCGAACCTGTCGACTGGAAAAGTTGCAGGCACTTGACCTTTTCTTCCTTTTCCAAGCCAATATGCGCCAAAAAGTCAGCCAAATTGGTTTCTTGACAAACCGATTTGATTTGACTCAATACCTCAAAAACAGCTGCTTGCTGCCCTTGTTCAATCACTACTTGCACAAAAGGAGTGGCATATTTTTCGATGAGGGCATACCTTCTCTTATCCATTATGCGTCTCCTAGCTTGTCAATATAGCGGTCGATGAGTTCACTTTGAGTATCCTTGTCTAATTGCTGGGCTAAGATTTTGCTAGCAAGTTCCACCGACAAATCAGCCACTTCTCCTCTGATGCTGGTCAGAGCTTCTGCCTTATTTTGAGCGATTTCTTGCTTGGCTTTTTCTTTCAAGCGACCAGCTTCTGCTGCTGCGTCCGCCAAAATGCCAGCCTTATTTTTCTCAGCCGTTTCCTTGGCCGTCTCCAAAATCGTGCTTGCTTCCTCGCGGCTGCCTGCCAACTCATGCTCCCGCTTTTGAGCCAGTTCTTCTGCTTTTTGACGCGCAGATTCTGCACTATCAATATCGTCAGAAATTTTCTTTGCTCTTTCTTCAAAAATGCTGGTGATATTGCCCCAAGCAAATTTCTTGATTAGGACAATCAAAAGAAGAAAGGAACCTGCCACAAGGATAAAGTTTCCAATCAATTCACCTATGGTTATATTCATTTATTCGACTCCTTTCTCTTTATTCCTCACCATTAATTTTCTTGCCCAAGTACATGGATGTCAACATAGTGAAAACATAAGCCTGAATGCAAGAAATGAAAACGGAAAAAGCTGTCCATACAAAATTAGCAACAAAAGCTACTGGGTACCAATAAAAAGCCTGATGAGAAAGGGTCACCAGCAAACCAGCTAAAACTTCCCCTGCAAAGATATTCCCGTAAATCCGCAAGGCTAAAGAAGCGAAGTTGGTGAACTCTTCCAAGATATTCATTGGCGTCATAAAGCCCGGTGTCGCAAAAGCTTTCAGATATTTTTTCACGCCTCGGCGACGAATGCCTTCTACATGGCAAATCAAAGTGATCAAGAAAGACATGCTAAGGTCAAAACCGAGGTTAGCTGTCGGTGACGTCCAAAGATTTTCACCGCTGGTCGTTTGCAATTTTGCCATGAGACCAAGGTTATTGGCTACTACCAAAAACAAGAAAAGCGAAAACAAAAACAAAGAATAATTCTTCATATATTTGCTTCCGATATTTCCCTTGGTAAAGTCAATCACAAAATCATAGAGATATTCTAAGGCATTTTGCTTTCCCGACGGCTTAAGGGTCATCTTGCGGCTCGCCCAATAAACAAAGGCAAAGACCATGAGAACAGCTAAAAGAGACATAGCAAGCAGGGTCAAATCAAAGGTCACAGGACCTAACTGAATGGTTGGATTTACACTTTCTTCCAACTAACTCCCCTCCTTTTCTAAAGATGAAAAACTTTCCTGTTCTTACTTGATGATGAATGCCATAACCAATGTTACAAAGAAAGTACCTTCGATAAAGGCAATCCCCATAATCATCAAAGTTCTTAATTGACCGATAATCTCTGGCTGACGAGACGCTGATTTGAAAAGATTACTCATAAGCAGACCTTCTGCAATCGAAACACCCATACAGGCAAGACAAAGTCCAAAAAATGTTAAATTCATCGTGAATTCTCCTTTAAAAATTTTTACTTACTTAGTTTAGTCCTAAAAATCGTATTTGTCAAATTTTTAATCAAAAAGAAAGCGCTTTTTAAGAGAAAATTCTTAAAATATTTCCCCATCGTAAAAACCACTCTTTTTTACGGCTAAAAGTCGGACAAAATTTTATTCTTTATAGAAAGAGCACTCCTTAAAGCAGGAACACTGCTAATTTAAGAAGTGCTTTTCTAGGTAGAGCAACTTATTTCTTCAAATTCCAAATTTCTTGAGCATATTGAGTAATAGTATCGTCAGAAGTGAACTTGCCTGAATGTGCAATATTCACTAAACTCATCTTAGCCCATTTTCCCTTGTCACGATAGAGCTGGTCAATCTTTTCTTGCGCTGCAACATAGGAAGCGAAATCCTCTAGCAAGAAGTATTCGTCATTATGCGTGATAAGGGCTTCGTAGATTTCAGACCCTTCTTGACTAGCATTTGGAATGGTACCGTTGATGAAGGTATCAACCACACGACGAATGACTGGATTGCTTTCATAGACACCGCGTGAATAGTAATCATGGCGTTGATAATGGCTATAAACCTCGTCCTTGTCCATACCGAAAATCACGATATTGTCGTCTCCGACCTCGTCTTTAATCTCGATATTGGCTCCGTCCAAGGTTGCCAAAGTAATGGCACCCGTCATCATGAATTTCATGTTAGACGTTCCAGAGGCTTCTTTGGAGGCGAGGGAGATTTGCTCGGACACATCCGCTGCTGGGATGATCAGCTCAGCTAAGCTGACACGGTAGTTTTCCAAGAAGACGACCTTGAGCTTACCTTGCAGACTTTCGTCATGGTTGACCAAGTTAGCAACTTCGTTGATGAGTTTGATGACGGATTTGGCAAAATGATAGCCTGGCGCTGCCTTGGCTCCAAAAATAAAGACGCGTGGCACCACATCCTTGTCAGGATTGTCCTTCAAGTCCCAGTAAAGTTTGATAATATGCATGAGGTTCAACAGCTGGCGCTTGTAAGCGTGGAGGCGTTTGACCTGCACATCAAAAATCGCTTCTGTTGATACCTCAACGCCTGTTGATTCCTTGATGTAGGCTGCGAGACGCGCCTTGGCTTCCTGCTTAACGCGGTAAAAATCGTTCAGCACTTGCTGGTCATTTTGATAATCCAAGAGCTTGCGTAGCTCGTGAATATCTGTCCGCCAGTGATTGCCAATCAGCTTGTCAATCTCAGCCGATAAGGGCTCATCTGAAATCTGCAACCAGCGACGCTGGATAATCCCATTGGTTTTGTTGTTGAACTTTTCTGGATAAATGGCATAAAAATCGCGCAGCGTATCTTCTTTGAGCAGCTCGGTGTGCAATTTTGCCACTCCGTTAATCGAATGACCGCCGATAATGGCTAAATGCGCCATGTGGACTTGATTATCCTTGACAATCCGTGTGTTTTCAATCATCTCTGGCGCAATACCACGGTTAGCCAATTCTGCCACATAGCGATTGTCAATTTCAAGGATAATCTGATAAACCCGTGGAAGAACATATTTGAAGAGACCGGCATCCCATTTTTCTAAAGCTTCAGACAAAATGGTATGGTTAGTGTAGCTCATGGTCTTGACAGTTGCTTGCCAAGCCTCATTCCACTCAAGCCCATACTCATCAATTAGCAGTCGCATAAATTCGGCAGGTGCGACAGCTGGGTGCGTGTCGTTGATATGAACAGACACCTTTTCATGGATTTTTTCCAAAGGCAAACCTTGTTTGAGATAGCTTTTGATAATGGTTTGGAGCCCAGCGCTGGTCATGAAGTATTCCTGAATCAGACGCAATTCTTTTCCTTCAGAATTAGAATCATCTGGATAAAGAACGGCTGTGATGTCTGTTACCTTGCGACGCGATTCAAGTGTTGGGTAAAAATGTTCAAATTTCTCTGGAATTTCAACATCCCATAAGCGCAAATTATTGACATTATCATTTCCAAAACCAATCTGTGGCACATCATAAGGCACTGCTCGTAAAACTTGAGCATTTTCATATATAGGGGTAATGCGTCCCTCTTCATTGGCGCGTAGATAAACATTCCCATAAAGATTAACGAAAACTGCATCATGATCCTTACGAGTTTCCCAGACATTTCCTAGGCTGCCAAACCAGTCATCTGGCAATTCAACTTGGTAGCCATTCACAATCTTTTGCTTGAACAGTCCATATTGGTAACGGATCCCATTTCCAAAACCGGGATAACCTGTTGTTGCAAGCGAGTCCATAAAGGCCGCTGCCAAACGTCCCAGTCCGCCATTTCCCAATGCCATGTCATGTTCTGCATTGCGAACAGCGTCAAAATCAACACCTAACTCAGCAAAACCTTCCTTCACCGTGTCAAGAATTCCTAAGTTTAGTAGATTGGTTTCCAGCATTCTTCCCGGTAGAAACTCAATCGAGAAATAATAAGCAATCTTTTGTTGACTTTCAACCAGCTTACGGCGACGTTCCAGCCAAAGTGGGGTAATATATTTGCGAATTGTATGAGCCAGTGTTTCAAATAATTCGGCTGGCGAAGCATCTGGAACCTTAATCATCTGCTCCTCATGGAGTGTGTCTTTAAAATCCCGAATGAATTTTTCAGTTGTAAGTTGCATCTTTTTCCTTTCATAGTAGAGCAAACAGTACCCTACTCAATAGGGAAACTTCCCTTTCCATTAAAACCTTAACAAGTAGTGTCTGCCGTTTGATTAAACAAGTGATTGATAAAGTTGGCTGTAGGCTTTGCTTGCTGAATCCCAAGAGAAATCGCGCGACATTGCTTGTTTTTGTAAACTATTCCAAGTCGCTTTATCTTCATAATAAAGATCAATTGCTGTCTTATATGCCCAATGAAGCCAGTAACCACTGAAGTTATTAAAGCTGAAGCCTGTGCCTGTACCTTCAACCGCATTATAAGGTTCAACAGTGTCACGAAGTCCACCGACTTCATGCACCAGCGGCAAGGTTCCATAGCGCATGGACATCATTTGCGACAGACCGCATGGCTCGAAACGACTCGGCATGAGGAAAAGATCGCTTGCGGCATAGATTTCTTGTGCCAAACCAACATCAAATAAGATATTGGCTGATAATTTTTCAGGATAGGAGCGTCCAAACCAAGCAAAAGATTGCTCAAAAGACCAGTCGCCCGTTCCCAAAAGCACAATCTGCACATCTTCCTGCAGCAAGTTGTGCAATTCTTCAACCACCAAGTCAAAGCCTTTTTGGCGGGTCAAGCGAGAGACAATCCCAATCAGCGGCACATCGTCCCGCACTGGCAGACCCACGCGCTCTTGCAGCGCCCGTTTATTTTCCGCTTTACCAGACAGATCGTCCTTACTAAAATGGTAAGGCAATAATTTATCTGTTTCTGGATTGTACAAGTCGGTATCAATCCCATTGACAATCCCGATCACCTTGCCTGACTCCATACGCAAAACTTGATCTAAACCACAGCCAAATTCTGGCGTCATAATCTCATGGGCATAGCTCGGCGACACAGTCGTCACACGGTCAGCGTAGAGAATACCCGCCTTCATCCAATTCAGGCAATCATTCCAGCGCAAAGTGCCGTCTGCATAGCGTTCATAGCCGACACCAAACAAATCCCAGAGCATGCCGTCAGAAAATTGTCCCTGAAATTCCAGATTATGAATAGTCAAAACTGTCTTGATGTTTTGATAAGCCTGAATCCAGCGGTATTTTTCCTTAACCAAGAAAGGAATCATCGCCGTATGGTAGTCGTGCACGTGGAGAATATCAGGAATAAAATCAATCCGCTCCATAGTCTCAACCGCTGCTAGCTGGAAGAAAGCAAAGCGCTCACCGTCATCAAAGTCTCCGTATACATGTCCGCGGAAGAAATAATGCTGATTATCAATAAAATAAAAACTAACACCATTTAAAACAAGACGTTTCACACCGACATACTGACTGCGCCAGCCAACTTTTACCTCAAAATGAAAGAGATCTTCCATCTCCTCACCGAACTTAGCCTCTACCATATCATAGTAGGGCAAGATAACGCCAACTTCGTGCCCATCCTTAACAAGTGATTTAGGGAGAGCGCCAATGACGTCTCCCAATCCTCCTGTTTTAGAAAAAGGTGCACCTTCTGCTGCTACAAATAAAATTTTCATTGAATTCTATCCTCTGTCACTTTTTCGCCTTTTTTAAGAACAACTGGGTTATCAACTGTTCCTCGAACGGTCACATTCTCAGCAACCTCAACACCCTTATCTAAGATTGCATATTCTACAACAGCATTTTCGCCAATAAGGACACGTGGGAAAAGAATACTGTTTTTTACACGACTTCCTTTTTTAATACGAGTATTACGAGAAATGACAGAACCACTCACTTCTCCTTCAATAATACTGCCGGAAGCAAATTGAGCATTTGAAACCTTAGAACCGACTGCATAATAAGTTGGCTCTTCGTTTTTTACTTTAGTATAAATCTTTTGATTTGGAGAGAAAAGGGAATAGAATTTTTGTGAATCAAGCATATCAATATTGGCATTGAAGTACGAAGTGACAGAATGAATATTTGCTAAATAACCCGTATATTCATAAGCAAACGCTTTTTCCTGAGCAGCTAAATCACGTAAAACATAACGTAATTTTTGAGGAAATTCTTTTTGTGCTTCTATTTCTAATTTTTCAATCAGCCAAGGTGTATCCACAACAAAGATATCCGTTGACATGTTGTACAAATCCTGATCTTTTTTATCATCAAAAAGATGGTGATTTTTCACATGATCTGTTTCATCAATTTCCAAAACAGCATTGACTTCGGAAATTTCTTCTTTTGGTAATTTTTTATAGACAACTGTGATCGGTTGATCAGTTGTACCATGTAAGTGGAAGACTTGGTTCAAGTCGATGTTCACCAAAACATCACAGTTCAATGCTACCGTTTGATCGCTGCCTGAACGTTTTAAGTAGGTCAATAATTGCTCGTAGTATTCTTTACCAACAGTAGAACTTTCTACGCGCGTATTATAAATACCAAGATAGTAGTGACTCAAAAGAGTAGACAGCCCCCATTCACGTCCAGAACGGATATGGTCAAAGACAGAACTAATATTATCTTGTTGGAAAATGCCAAAGACGCTCCGAATCCCTGCATTGGCCAGGCTAGACAACGGAAAGTCAATTAAACGATATTTCCCACCAAACGGCAAACTGGCAACTGGACGATGATTTGTCAAAGTAGACATATCATGAAATCCAACTGTATTTCCTAAAATTGCTGAATATTTATCAATCTTCATCTGATGGTACCCCCACTTTCTCATTGTATCCGATAACTTGTACTTCGTCTGTTCCATCAATTTCTACACCATCAGAAATGATAGCTCCTTCACCAATAATAGCACGTTTGATTTTTGCACCTTGACCAATGATAGCACCACTCATAATCACAGAATCTTCTACAACTGCATCTTTACGCACTTGAGCTTCCGTAGAAAGAATGGAATGCTTAACCGTGCCATCTACCAAACAGCCGTCCACAACCAAAGAATCTTCTACATGAGCATTTTCTCCAAGGAAGTTTGGTGGAGAAATTAAGTTACGTGAATAAATTTTCCACTGGCGATTGCGACTGTCCAAAGCATTTTCTGGAGAAATATATTCCATATTGGCTTCCCAAAGTGACTCAATCGTTCCAACATCTTTCCAATATCCCTTAAATTCATAAGCATAGACACTTTCGCCGGATTCAAGATAATTTGGAATAACATTCTTACCGAAGTCAGACATATCTACATTGCTCTTTTCAGCAGCTACCAGCATATTACGCAGGCGTTTCCAGTCAAAGATATAAATCCCCATAGAAGCCTTAGTAGACTTAGGTTCAGCTGGTTTTTCTTCAAACTCGACAATGCGGTTATTGGCATCTGTATTCATAATACCAAAACGACTCGCTTCTTTTAAAGGAACATCCAGAACAGCTACCGTCAGACTGGCGTTGTTGTCCTTGTGAGATTGAAGCATATCATCGTAGTCCATTTTGTAAATGTGGTCACCAGACAAAATCAAGACATACTCAGGATTGATAGTATCAATATAATCAATGTTTTGATAAATCGCATGACTAGTTCCTTCAAACCAACGATTGCCCTCACTTGCTGAATATGGCTGGAGAATAGAAACTCCTGTGTTAATACCATCCAGTCCCCAACTAGAACCATTTCCAATATGACTATTCAAAGCTAATGGTTGGTATTGAGTAATGACACCAACATTATGAATTCCTGAATTGGCACAATTGGACAAAGCAAAGTCAATGATACGGTAGCGTCCACCAAATTGTACTGCTGGTTTGGCAATACTTTGAGTAAGTTTACCCAAACGAGTTCCTTGCCCACCCGCAAGGATCAATGCTAACATTTCATTCTTCATTTAGAACTCCTTTTTGTAAGAGAGGATTAAGCCTACTTTTCGTCAGTGGCTTCCTGTTTTGCTGGCTGCTTCATTTTTCGCTTCACTTTCCAAATGCTTGCTCCTAGAGCTGGTAAAGTAAAACTCAAACTTTGCTGGTAATCTTTCCACAACCCTACTTGGGTTGTCGCTTGTTCATTGTGTTCCTTCCAAACACCTCCCCATTTTTCTAACTCGGTATTCCAAATTTCCTCATAAACACCATAGACTGGAACTCCAATCGTGAAATTCTTACGTTCCACAGGAGCCATATTGAAAATGCAAACTAACATCTCGCCTTTGTCATTTTTCCGAATAAAGCTAAGAACACTTTCATCGCTGTTATCTGCATCAATAATTTCAATTCCGTCATAGCTATCGTCAATTTCCCACAGAACACGATGTTCTTTATAAAAAGCATTCAATGCCTTGGTGAACTGCTGCATCTTAGCATTCATCTCATCTGCCAAATCACGCCATTCCAAGGCTTCCTCTGATTTCCACTCAAGGAATTGCCCCCATTCACTTCCCATGAAAAGAAGTTTTTTCCCTGGGTGGCACATTTGATAGGTGTAGAGATTGCGAAGACCAGCAAATTGATTATAGCGGTCACCCCACATCTTATGCATAAGGCTCTTCTTACCGTGAACAACTTCATCATGAGAAAATGGCAAGATAAAGTTTTCATTAAAGGCGTACATGAAACTAAAGGTTACTAGATTAAAGTCATACTTACGATAAATTGGGTCTTCCTCGTAGAAGCGAAGAATATCATTCATCCAACCCATATTCCACTTGTAGTCAAAACCTAGACTATCATGTTCCACTAAGCCTGTAATCTTAGTATCACTAGTTGACTCTTCTGCAATCATCATGACATCAGGGTGATAGCCTTTGATAACTGTATTGAGCTTTTGCAGAAAAGCATAGCCCTCATAATTACGATTGCCACCATCCTTATTAGGCTGCCAAGGACCACTATCATAATCAAGGTAGAGCATATTGCTAACAGCATCAACCCGCACACCATCTAAATGGTAAAATTCGATCCAGAAATTAAGACTAGAAATCAAGAAAGATTGAACTTGATTCTTTCCTAAATCAAAATTAAGAGCTCCCCAGCCATAATTATGTGCACGATCATGATCCTGATATTCAAAAGTCGGTGTTCCGTCATAGTAAGCCAGAGCGTCGTCATTAATAGTAAAATGCCCCGGCACCCAGTCTACGATAACACCAATATTGTTTAAATGACACTCTTCAACAAAATCTTGAAAATCTTCCGGCGTTCCGTAGGTGTGCTCTAAAGCAAAATATCCCATCAGCTGGTAGCCCCAACTCAGTCCCAAAGGGTGAGCCATCAGCGGCATAAATTCCACATGACTGTAGCCCATCTCAACTAAGTAAGGAATCAGCTCTTCTTTCAATTCCTTGAAAGTATATGGCTGCCCATCTTCCTTAGTCTTCCAAGAGCCCGCATGCACTTCGTAAATATTGACCGGACGCTGACGGAATCCCCAGCGCTTACGCCGTGCCAACCAAAGTCCATCACGCCATTTTTTCTCAGGAACTGTATGAATGACCGCACCTGTACCCGGCCGTTTTTCAAAATAAATAGCTGCAGGATCCAGTTTCAGAATTTCCTGACCAGTGCTCCGTTGAATATTGTACTTATAAATATCCCCCTCTTGTGGCAAAGTCGTAAAAACTTCCCAAATTCCTGCCTCGTTTTTCACCATAGGAATTTGCTTCTCATACCAATTCGTAAAATCACCTACAAGATGAACCGCCTGCGCATTAGGAGCCCAAACACGAAAGACGTAGCCCGACTGTCCATCCTGTTCCATCGAATGTGCCCCCAAATAGTGCTGCACACGATAATTTTCCCCAAGACCAAAGGTCCAAACTGCTTCTTTTGTATCCATCAAACCACCTTTCTAATGACCCTAGAACGTTCTCAGTCAGCACAATATGATACTTAACCAAACGCCACAAGCAATGACACCACCTAGTCAACAGTTACTATCTTTTCCCATTCATTTGAAGAAATTTCTACAAACAAACATCAGATATGTAAGCGTTTTCTATATTTCTATTCTACTATTTACATACCATATTTTCAAGTATTTTCCGTAAAATATTCAAAAAATTAACATATCTCATTCGACGATTAGCATAAAAAAGATGGTGATTATTTCATATCATTTTCAGTATATACCAATTATCAAAGTGTACTTTTTTATAAAATCGAAATGATAGTGTACAAAACTCTCCCTCCTTTATATATTTTACCAGTTTTTCCGAATTTTTCAATAAAATTTTCAGAAAATGTTCATATATTCCCGAAAATATTTTCGATACTAAAGAGCCTGGGACAATAGTCCCTTATCTCCAAAAAAAGCAACGGCAAATCCGTTGCTTTTTTGCATGGTTGCGATAGTCTTGGTAAAATAGAATTGCACAATAAACCATTTAGAAAGGCTATCCCATGCATATTCACTATAACACAAATCAAACAACTTTACCACTAGAAATCAGTTCTTTCTTGCCACAAGACCATCTCGTCTTTACGATTGAAAAAGTGGTGAATACTTTGGAGGATTGTCACTTCCACGCCTTCTATCATGCCTTTGGTCGCCCGTCTTATCACCC
>NZ_KB904398.1:0-2620 GCF_000380065.1 Streptococcus massiliensis DSM 18628
TCGCTTTTCATTATAGGTCTTATGGGACTTTTTTTCTACAACAAAATAGGCTCCATAATTCCTAAAGTGATTTTACCCACTACAGAAATTATAGAGCCACTGTTGTTGGCAGGGGATTTTGTTTAAGAAAAATTTAATGAAGTGCTTGCCTAAATTATTTGATTCATGCTATAATTAAATATGGGTTAGTAGTCTCTCTTAGAGCTATAACTCTTGTTTTTAACTTTTGCTTTGACTGTTAAACTAAAAGGCATTTATTGACAAGCTCTTTTGATAAGAATTGGTAGATTAGCTGGGGGAACTACCAATTTGGGTACTAATGACGGAGTTCTTATCATATGGAGAATGGCAATAAATTTCTTTTTGTGTGTAATCATAAAAAGTAAAAAGAAATTTTATAAGGAGAAAAAGAATGATAAAGTCGAAAAACAGGCTTAAAAAGACAATCGTTGGAATGATAACCTTTGTTTTAGCGTTTTTCTTACTGCCGTTTCAAGGCGTTTTTGCGGCACCGCAGGAAATAAAGGATGACACAGATCTTTCTGCACTACGTCTTTACCAATTTCAGTTAACTACGGATAACATGAGCGTTGTATCTAAGTCATCTGCCGTAGATCAATACCACATGAATGATCCAATTTATGAAGGTAGCCCAAGGGTAGGGACCCCGATGGAGAATTTCACCCTCAAGGTAGATAAGACAAAAAAGGCAGATCAAACCTTTGATAAACCTTTGTCTTTGAAATTTACCAATGCTGGAACAGTCAATGGTAAGCAAGTAGATGCTTATTTAACGATTAATAAAG
This sequence comes from Streptococcus massiliensis DSM 18628, assembly GCF_000380065.1. Lineage (GTDB taxonomy): Bacteria > Bacillota > Bacilli > Lactobacillales > Streptococcaceae > Streptococcus > Streptococcus massiliensis. The sequence continues at coordinate 807 of NZ_KB904398.1, forward strand.
TTACTCTTCATTATATCAATAACTCAGAAGCTACGGCTCAAATGGCTAATGCTAGCAAGACGGCAGTTCAGTTTTTTAATGTTTCTAATACATGGGGAGCAAATCAATTTGAAATTGGGAATATCCCCTATCTTGATGCAACGCATAATTATTTTTTACATAATACCTTTACGGTTGATGCAGATGTAACAGCAGAACTTAAGTATTCAGATGGTTCAGAACCTGACATGAAATTGGTGATGAAGCCAACTGATATTGATGCAAATGGTCAATGGAATACCAAGGAAGCTTTCTATGTTACCAATTACAGCACTAGTGTTGATAAGCGGGTAATGAACAACCGGAATATTTTGCAAGTAACCCAAGAAGGTGATAAAACTGTTTGGAATGCAGGCCCAGGTGGTGGTACAAGTGGTTCAGACGCCGAAAATAATATTTCCGGTTTAGCTCTACGCTCAGTTAACAATACCATGAACTTTGGTTACCGTTCAGCGAACCATGCCTCTGCAACTTTCTCTCTTTACGTGGAGCAAGCACAGTTTGCCCCAGAAAAGGAGGTAGACCCAGCTCAAATCCCAGCACAAGCAGGCGAAGCAATCACTTATAAGACTCTTTTCAGAATTCCAAAACCAGGTAAAGAAATCATTGCAGCTTTATCAAGCCTTGATTTCGTTGATACCTTTGATGATCGTTTAGATTTCAAAGATCTTACGGTCGATGCGAATGGTGTTGCGTTGACAGAAGGTGTAGACTATACTGTTGAGAAGTCCGGTCAAAAAGTAACTGTCAAGATGGCTGCTGCCTACTTGAACAAAGATAAGGCCGGAACACCTATTCGTATTACTTATAATACAGTAACAAATAATAAGGTTGGTGATAAAGCTTCAGGACCTATCGAAAATATTGTAGCTATGAAACCGGATAACCTTTATATTCCATCAAACAAGGTAACAACAACCTTACTTTACAATAAGATTCATGAATTTGAGAGCGGTACACCTGGTAAGACCCTTCCACAAGAAGTTACAAACTTGTTACCAGCTAAAGTATCAGGTCTTGCAAATGGAACGACTGTAAATCCTACTCAACCAACAACTACTAAAGTATCTGTTCCAGAAGGAAACTGGGTATTCAAAGGTTACGATAAGGTTTCAGAAGTTGTTGAAAATGGAGATGTGAAGTTCATCGGTAAATGGGTACTTGAAGAATTTACTAAACCTGTAAAAGATGTTGTGGATGGTACAGGTACAAGTATTGACGGTCAAGAAACAAATGCCAATGATACATTGACTTATACTGTGACTTATACAAATACCACGGATTCAGCGAGAGACGTCACAATTACAGATAATGTTCCAGAACATACAACATATGTGGAAAATTCTGCTGACAATGGTGGAACACTGACAGGTAAGACACTCACTTGGACTAAAAATGTAGCTAGCGGGGAAACTTTCAAAGTTACTTTCCAAGTCAAAGTAGATGCCGATGTCAAAGGTCAACGTATTGATAACACTGCTCATGTTGATGATGGGCTAGCTGCTGCTGATACGAACACAACAAAAAATCCAACTCCAACACCAAAAACTGGTAATGTGGACGTGAAATATATTGACGAAGACGGCAATGTATTGGAAGGTCCAACTCAAGTGAAGACCAATGCCCCAGTGGGCGAAGACTACACAACAAGTCAAAAGACTTTTGACGGTTATGAATTCAAGTCTCTGTCATCAGACTCAGCTCCAGCCAATGGTAAGGTGACGGAAGGCGATAGCCATGTGGTTTATGTCTACAAGAAGAAAACGCCAGCTCCA